>CACYJD010000084.1:1419-5422 GCA_902774655.1 uncultured Erysipelotrichaceae bacterium
GGAACTCACTTAATCCATGATGGCACTTTCAGCGATAAAAAAATCCCAGGCATGGGAGTTGCTGCTCGTAAGCTAACTCAAGCTGGGATTAGAGTCTTTAGTGAAGACGAGATAGATAAATTACTCTAGTAATTTGTATCTTGTCTTACGTGATTAACTTTTAGCTTCGCTAAATAGCAATCACGAATGTCCTCGACACTCATGTCGAGCGAATACGCTAAATTAAGATAATCTTGCATAGCGTCTTCGTAATGAGCGATATCATAGCTATCCTTAAGTGCGATAGCTTTTTTATATAGATTATGGAACTGCTCAGTAAGGTCTAAACTTGATTTCACTGGAGTATATAGTGTTTTTTTCACATTTAATGGGATTCCTAGTGAAAGTAAGAAATGTAGACCATCAGCGTATTCATCAACGATTCTTTCCTTAGGAGAAGGACCTTTATTTGACCAATACTTAAAACATCTAGTTTCATTAGCGAGTTCACCGAGTTCGATGATAAGCGCTAATAAACGACGTTCATGGGTGGTTTCATATGAAACTCCATGGAGTCTAGCGATTTCATCATCGAGTTCTCCTTGGAGTTTATATAAATCTTTTAATTCAATAGAGTTATTCATTTTCGACAACTTCATCTAAGTGCCAGATATCTTTAACGTATTCTCTGATTGTTCTATCAGATGTGAAATAACCAGAATTTGCGATATTTGCTAAGCACATATGAGCCCATTTAGTTCTATCTTTATATGCTTTTTCAATCTTTTCTTGGGCTTCGACATAAGCAGCAAAGTCTTTAAGAATGAAGTATGTATCGTTACCATTCATAACTTCGTTAAAAATAAGTTGGAATCTTTCAGGTTTATATTGATCAACCCATGGACCGTTGAATAATGATTCAAGTACTTTCTTAACACGTGGATCATTATTGAAGACATCCCATGGTGAATATCCACCATTAGCGTAGTAATTAAGGACTTCTTCACTAGTTAAGCCGAAGATAACTTCGTTTTCTTCGCCAGCAAATTTAGTGATTTCAACGTTAGCACCATCTAAAGTACCAAGTGTAACAGCACCATTCATCATAAGTTTCATGTTACTTGTTCCACTAGCTTCTTTCGAAGCTGTTGAAATTTGTTCACTAACATCGGCGGCAGGAATAATCTTTTCTGCTAATGTAACTCCATAGTTTTCAATGAAGATTACCTTCATATATTTTGAAATCTCTGGATCATTATTAACTACATCAGCAACCGCAAGAATTAATTCAATAATGCGTTTTGCATATACATAGCTAGGAGCAGCCTTTGCACCAAAGATAAATGTTCTTGGATAAATTCTAAATGAGGCATCCTCTTTCATTCTTTGATACAAATACATGATATGGAAAATGTTCATAAGTTGACGTTTATAAGCATGTAGTCTCTTTATTTGGACATCGTAAATTGAATTTTCATCAATTTCGATACCCATAGTTTTCTTAATATATTCCTTAAGAGCAACTTTGTTATCATGTTTAATTTCTAAGAATCTCTTTTGAACTTCTTTATCATCAACATAAGCGTTAAAGTCAACCATCTTATGTTCCATATCTCTAATCCAAGCATCACCAATCTTAGAGGTTACTAAGTCTGCTAATTTAGGGTTAGCGTACATGAGCCATCTACGATGGGTAACACCATTGGTCTTATTGTTAAACTTTTCAGGGAATAATTTATAGAATTCCTTGAATGTTTCTTTCTTAAGAATTTCGGTATGGAGTTTTGCGACACCATTAACACTAAATCCAGCAAAGATAGCTAAGTTAGTCATATGGACTTGACCATCTTTAATGATTTGCATGGCGTATTTATCGTTATCCATAACACCTTTTTCATTCATAAAGGCGTTAAATCTTCTATTGATTTCCTCAATAATCATATAGCATCTTGGGCAAACCATTTGAACATAGTTCACTGGCCATTTTTCAAGAGCTTCCGCCATAATAGTGTGGTTTGTATAAGCGATGGATTTATTAACTTCGTTCCATGCTTCATCCCATCCATAGCCATATTCATCCATCATGAGTCTCATAAGTTCAGGAATTGCTAAGATTGGATGTGTATCATTGAGTTGGAAAACATATTCTTTGTTTAATCCAATTAATGTATTGTGGGTTCTATAGAAACCACGAAGAACACTTTGTAGACCACTACTAACTAAGAAATATTGTTGTCTTAATCTAAGTAAGCGACCATTTTCGGTGGAATCATCTGGGTATAAACCATGTGATAATTCTTTTAATTCATGGAGATATTGTTCAAATGAATAATGCTTTGGTAAGTTTTGTTCACTTGGTTCAGCACTCCATAAACGTAAAGTATTAGCAACACCATTTCTATAACCAACAACGGTAACATCATAAGGAACAGCGTTAACGCAAACAGCGTTAACAGTTCTCATAGCGAATCCGCCATCTTTTTTCATATATGATTCAACAGTACCACCGAATTTAACTTCGACAGCGTGTTTTGGTTTTCTCACTTCGTGAACAAAACCATTTGAGAGCCATTGATCAGGAAGTTCAAATTGTCTTCCTTTTTCAATTAATTGTCTAAAGAAACCGTAATCATAACGGATGCAGTTACCATTTCCAGCATATCCAGTTGAAGCGATGGAATCTAAGAAACAGGCGGCTAGTCTACCAAGACCACCATTACCTAAACCTGCATCAGATTCAGCTTCTTCTAAATCGTGGATATTTAGTCCAAGTTCGGCTAAACCATCTTTAGCAACTTTATAGATGCCGAGGTTTTGCATATTACTGGTCAATAAGCGACCTATAAGGAATTCCATTGAAAAGTAAATTAATTGCTTTTTGTTATTCTTTTGAACGTTTTCTCTTGTAGCTCTCCAGTTATAGTTAGCGTAGTCTCTAACCATTGAACCAAGGATGTCAAATTGTTCAGTGATATCACTGGTTTGAACTGTATTACCATACTTTTCTAATAGGCGTCGTTCAAAATCTTGCTTGAATTCTAGAGTGTTAGAAAACATATTATTTTTTCTCCTTAAGCTTGAAAATCATCGCTCCAAAAGAGGCAATCTTAGGAGAGATGGCGAATGGTTTGTTATATGGTCCATATTGTTTGGTTTGCAAAGCTAAACCATTATATTGGTTTGTACCACCATAAACATCCTTATCGCTGTTGAATATTTCTTCATAAGTTCCTTCGTAATTGACGCCAATATCGTAATATTCATAATAATTTGGAGTCATATTAAAGACACAAACAAGAACACTATCACCGAATTTTCTTTCGTAAGCTAAGATTGAGTCATTGCAGTTATCAACCATAAGCCAATTGAAACGTTCAGGATTATATTCTTCAACATGCATACCCTTTTCATAACGGTAAATCATATTGAGGTCTCTAATTAATCTAGAAACTGAATCGTGTTTTGGATAAGTCTTTAAATTCCAAGGAAGTGATTTAGCTTCATTCCATTCATCAAATGATGCTAATTCATTACCCATAAAGTTAAGTTTTTTACCTGGGTGAGTAAATTGATATGTATAAAGATTTCTAACCAAAGCGAATTTTTGGTCATAATCTCCCCACATTTTATTAATAATTGTTCCTTTTCCGTGTACAACTTCATCATGAGATAAAGGAAGCATAAAATTCTCATTGAAGAAATACGCCATTGAGAATGTTAATTTGTTATGGTCATATTTTTTATAAATTGGATCTAAACCATAGTATTTAAGGGTATCATTCATCCAACCTAAATCCCATTTATAGTCAAATCCAATACCACCATATTCAAGTGGTTTAGTAACTCCATAGAAATCACTGGAGTCTTCGGCAATCATCATTACATCTGGATGTCTTTGATGTATATAGGAATTGAGTCTCTTTAAGAATTCAATTGAGCCTTCGTTTCTACCAATTCCCTTATTGCCATCAATGAATAATAAATTACTAACAGCATCAACACGAATACCATCGAAGTGGAATTC
>CACYJD010000085.1 GCA_902774655.1 uncultured Erysipelotrichaceae bacterium
TATCAATAGGTTGTTCAATTAAATCCCATTCACCTTTAGAATTACGGACATATAAATTTCCATTATCCTCTGCTCCTACTGAGGTGCAGTTAATTCTAAATGTTTCTCCTGGTAATGCGATTAAACGTTTAATGTTCCAGTTACCAGAATCACTATATCTACAAACAATGATGTCAAATCTCTTTAAATTCTTTTTAGCGTGTTCATGGGTATCCATAAACCCATAATCAACATCGTAGTTGCCAACAGGGTTTGTGTCAGGACCTCTACCAATTAATGTTCCGTCAGACTTCTTAGCGTTTAAATTTAAAGTTGGATACATTGATTGGCCATTAACCCAAAATGTTTCATAATAGTTAACATGGAAAACATGCATTGTCGTGATCGTAATCGCGAACACTAAAAGAAGGACGGTAAAAATAGTTACGATTATACGTGCAATTTTTCCCCTATCCTTGGGATTAATCAACTCATCTTTTTCTTCGTTAACCATACAAGATATATTATAGATATAAAATTTGTCAAAAGACAATTTTATTTCATAAACATATATGCTTATTAATTCGAAAGTAACAAAAAAGACCAGGAAACCTGGTCAATTTTGTCATTGTCTTTCGAATTAAACGATTTCTTTAATTCTCGCGGCTTTGCCTGAAAGTTTGCGTAAGTATGTGATCTTATTACGTCTAACTTTACCTTTTCTAACTCTTTCGATCTTTGCGATAACTGGAGAGTGAAGTGGGAAAGTTCTTTCAACACCAACACCTGAAGAAATTTTTCTAACAGTGAAGGTTTCGCTGATACCGGAGCCACGGCGTTGCATAACTACACCTTGGAAGACTTGAATACGTTCTTTTTTGTTTTCGATAATACGGACACTAACTTTGACTGTATCACCAGAACCAAATTCTGGGATATCTTTCTTAAGTTGGCGTTCGGTAACTTCGTTAACTAAATTTGTGTTCATTGTCGTTACCTCCTTCTAACAAATATTTCTTAAGGCGTTCATATCATATGACTTGAAAGCGGAACGTCCGCATCGTGATTAAACACGCGAACAATATAATATCATTATGATATTTTTATTGCAAATATATTTTTATTAGGGTGTAAAGTAATTTCACTTGACACCATAATTTCACTTCGATATTATATATCACGACAAAAAGGAGATTACTAAGATGTCAGTAAAAATTAGATTAACAAGAATTGGCCGTCATAAAGAAGCCATCTACCGTGTTGTAGTCGCAGATTCTAGAGCTGCTAGAGATGGCCGTTATATTGAACAAATCGGTTCATATAACCCAAGCGAACCAGTTGAAAAAGCAATTATAAACGAAGAATCCGCTATTAAATGGTTATCCGTTGGTGCTATTCCAAGTGATTCCATCCGTACCTTATTCACACAAAAAGGTATCATGGCTAAGTATAACGCTAGCAAAAAGGCAAAATAATAATGGATTACGAGAAGATCATCCACACAATCGTTGATCCTATCTTAATCAATCCATCTGCTTTAATGGTAAGAGAATTACCAAATGATGGAGAAGCTGATGTTACCCTTCTTATCGTTGCAGAAAGCGAAGATACCGCTAGACTCATCGGTAAAAAAGGTAGTGTTGCAAATGCATTAAGAGAAATTATCTCGATTGCAGGAAAAACAGAAAACAAAAGAATTCACCTTAAATTTGAATCTTTTGATGAAGAAGAAAAATAATGGAATTACTTGCTGTAGGTCAAATTGTTAAAACTGTTGGACTTAAAGGCGAGGTTAAAGTTTATCCATCCACACATTTTCGTGATTCTCGATTTAAAGTCGGGAATCACCTTTTCTTAAGTAAGGATGGAGTAAAATTAACCGAGGTCACAATTAAAGTTCACCACAAAAACGGAAATGTAGATCAACTAGTCTTTAATGAATTTAAAACAATTGAAGAAGTTGAAGGTTTCGTAGGTTTTTATTTATACGTTGAAAAGGATAGAAAGTTCCTTAAAAAAGATAACTACTTTTATAGTGATTTGATTGGACTAGATGTTTATTTCGACAATGGAAATTACATTGGAAAAGTCTCAAACATCGAAGAATATGCCTCTTATTCGACTTTACGAGTGAAACAAGAAGATAAAAAAGCAAAGGATGTATTGATTCCATTTTTAAATGCTTTTGTAAGTGAAGTAGACTTAGAAAATAAAAAGATTATTATTAAATTTATCGAAGGTCTTTTATGAAAATTAAAATCTTAACTTTATTTCCAGAAATGTTTGACGGGTTTAAAAATAACTCGATTATTAAACGCGCCATTGCAAAGGGTGTTGTTGAAATAGAGTTAATCAATATTCGTGATTACACAAAAGACAAAAATTTTAGAGTTGATAGCGCCCCAATTGGTGGAGGTGCAGGCTTAATTATGAAGCTTCAACCTCTCGTGGATTGCTTAAACGCTACATGCACAGCTTCAACTCATAAAATCATGCTTTCTCCAAGAGGTAAAACCTATAATCAAAAGAAAGCAAATGAACTAAAAAACCTACAAGAAGTCGCCTTAATTTGTGGACACTACGAAGGAATTGATGAAAGATTCAATGACTATGTAGATGAACTAATTTCTATCGGAGATTATGTTCTCACCGGTGGAGAGATTGCCTCCATGGCAATCGCTGATTCAATTATTAGATTACTCGATGGAGCGATCAATAATGAATCACTCGTCGACGAATCGTTCGACGACGACCTCCTCGAATATCCTCAATATACTGAACCATATGAATTCGAAGGCAAAAAGGTACCCGATATTCTATATTCAGGTAACCACGAAGCAATTAAAAAATATCGTCGTAAAGAGTCGCTTAGATTAACTAAAAAATATCGTCCTGATTTGTATGAAAAACATGTTAAAAACAAACAGGATCTCAAGTTAATTAAAGAAATAGAAGATGGAAACGAGTCTCCAAAATGGATGACAGACGCTCTTGAAAAAGGCAAAAAATTCACTCATTAATTAATATAAAAATCTCTCGGAATAAGCCGAGAGATTTTTGTTAGTAGATTTAATTAAGATATTAGAAGAATAAGCCTTCTGCTTGTTTCTTAATTTCAGCACTTGCTGTGAATGGGATACGTGTTGTGTAACCGCTCTTAGCAGCAACCCATTTCTTTGCATAACGTTCATAGATTGCAGCATTCCATCTTGCAACTGTGTCGTTATAAACTTCACGAGCTGCTGTGATTTCTTGTTGTAGATATGAGTTTTGTTGCATAACTGCAGCAATGTCAGCGTGTGATTTGAGTTCTGGATAGTTTTCTAAAGCAACATTAATGTTGTGTTGGATTGTATCGAGTTGACCTTGTAATTGGTTACGAGCTTCATCAGCATTTGCAGCTTTTGGACCACGTGCTTTAGCAATTTCAACAAATGTTTCTTTGTCTAATGCCATTGATTTTTCAAGTAACTTGGCAGCATTTTGGAGAATGCTAACACGTTGTTGCATGAAGTTATCAATTGTTGAAGCATCATGTTGTAACTTTTGTTGTAATTGTTGGAAATAGGTTTTGGCGTGTGCCTTCTTGCTCATGTAGATAAGGCCACCAATGATGAAGATAAACCAAACAC
Organism: uncultured Erysipelotrichaceae bacterium; assembly: GCA_902774655.1. Classification (GTDB taxonomy): domain Bacteria; phylum Bacillota_I; class Bacilli_A; order RFN20; family CAG-826; genus Fiminaster. The sequence goes on from CACYJD010000085.1 coordinate 3,612, forward strand.
CGACGTTGACAAATTTGTCCATTCCATCGAGTTCGACTTTTAATTGCTTGTTAATTACATGTACGTCTTGTCCTTTTTCATTAACAAGACTGGTATCTAATTCGTCTAATTCATTAGCCATTATTTTTTCCTCCTAATTAGATTCAATTAAATTATACATATTCTTCTTATTTTTTAAATAAGGAAGATAGTTTTGCGTCAATTTCTTGCGCGGAGCCATTGCTTGCTACTAAAGTAGCAAGAAGTCCTCTTTCGAAACGACCGCCGTCGAAGCGTCCTCCAAAAATTTCTCTAAGTTGATTAATTTTATCAAATCTAACATCTCTTTCGGATGCATCGACACTTCTTACTTCGATAGATTGATCCATATCTACTCTATCGTA
>CACYJD010000086.1 GCA_902774655.1 uncultured Erysipelotrichaceae bacterium
ATGAACGATGATCTATGTATGAGACTAAGAGAACATGAGCAAAAAACTGGCTGTGTCGGACTAGGAATTTTCTATTCCATGGCAGAACCTGGTGGTTTTTCACGTCAAAAGAGCATAGATATACCAACCGACGATACTGATGAAATACTTAATTACCTATATCAAATTTATGATGAATTTATAGAAGATAAACCAATTAGAAGAGTTTATTTATCCTTTGGAGATCTCCATAATAGTGAGTACACTCAACTATCACTATTTGATGATGTCGAAGAAAAAGAAAGAACTAGAAATTACCAAAAGGTTATGGATTTGCTTAAAAATAGATACGGAAAAGATATCGTTTTAAGAACATCTTCCTTATTAGAAGAGAGCACTGCTAAGAACAGACACTCTCAAATAGGAGGCCATAGAAGATGAGTACTGACCGTGGAATGAAAAAATGGGCACCTTTTTCTTCTCTTATTGAGCAGCAAGACTATTTAAAAGAGATGCACTACAAGAAAGAAAAGACTGAAAAGCCTTTAATGAGTAGCGACACCGCTGAAAAAATTAATGATATATTAACCCATTACGAAAAGGGTGAAGTTTTAAAAATTACCTATTGGTACGATGGATATCAATACACAATTACTAAACCAATTAAATCAATTGACCAATATAAAAGAGTGCTCAAATTTGATAATGGCACTCTTCCGTTTAAATTAATTGTAGATATAGATAAACTATAAAATTCCTATATATAGTCGCCTATTTTTTGAAATTTTGTGGATCATATTCAGTATGATATCCACTGTTTGATCCTGGACGATAGTCATTTGGGAACATGGTGTCACTATGAATGTCTCTTTGCATTCTTTTCACCATTCTATAAACTTCTTCGTAATCCGAAATATTAATGATTGCAAATTTCTTAACTTGTCCATTTTGTGTAGTTGTACTTGTTGCGGATGCTCTATTAAATACAACATCACCACATTTACACATTTGATCAAATATTCCTCTATGCATAACTACAGTATCGAGTTCTGCAAATGGTTTAAATTCATATGAGTATGAGAATAATCCACCAGAAATATAAACACCTGCATCAGTAATAATGTATTCAATTCTAGATAGTCTAAGTGCAGAGAATATAACACCAAATAGATAAATCCATACTGGCATCATATGAAGTAGAAGGAATGGAATTATCATAAATTGCATATCGCCTGCAGCTTCAGAACGCATTGTAACTAATAAAATTGTGACATCAATTGCAGCCCAAAGGAGGGCGAAAGGTAATAAAGGATTAAAAATAGATTCTAAAATGAAGCAACCTCTGTGGGGTTTTCCTTGCCACACTACTACTTCGTCGTCATTAACAGCAGAACGTAATCTTGATTCCATGATTAAAATGCCCAGTTCCCTTTCTTAAAGATTTGAACAGTGCCGCCATCACGTAAATGAGCAACAATGTCCATATCGGATGTACCGATCATAAAATCAACATGAATTGTGGAATTATTAATTCCCATATCAAATAATTCTTGTTGAGTGTAATTTTCATATCCTTTTACTAGATTGGTGAAACCTATACCTAACGCTAAATGGCATGCAGCGTTTTCATCATAAAGTGTGTTATAGAAAAGAATATTTGAGTTAGAGATTGGTGAATCATGTGGAACTAAAGCAACTTCGCCTAAATAACCACTATTTTCATCACTAGCAATCATTTCTCTTAAAAGAGCTTCGTTCTTTTCAGCGTGACAATCAACTGCTTTACCATCTTTAAATGTAATACTAAAGTTTTCAATTAATTGTCCTTGATAAGATAATGGTTTGCTTGCATAAACAATACCTTCTGCTTTTCCTTTAATTGGAGATGTGAAGCATTCTTCGGTTGGCATATTAGGATTGTAGTAGATATTTGAACCTAAAGCAGTCTCTCCACCAGCTAACCAATTGACCTTACTATTGAGCCAAACTTTGAAATCCGTGCCATTTCCTGCATGATATTGGAGAAAATCAATGTCTAAACTATTTAAGAAATTGGTTCTCTTAATTAAATCTTTATTGTGTTCATCCCAGTTCTTAATTGGGTCACCATTACAGCGAGCGGTATATAGAATTGCTTCCCATAGTTTTTCAGTAGCTTTGCTCTTTGGTAATTCAGGGAAAACTTTCTTAGCCCATGCTGGAGAAGCTGCTCCAACGATTACCCATTGATACTTGTTTTCTCTTTGATCGCGGAAAGGTTTCATGATTGGTCTAACAATCTTACTTACCGCGTTGATCTTCTTTGCATCAACTGATCCAAGGGCATCAGGGTCACTAGATTCGATATAAATCATTACTGGATTTGTATCAACTTCATATTGGGCCTTTTTTAGTCTCCATTCAGGGACTTCGCTTAGTGCTTTAACACTAGCCTTTTTATAATTAACAACATCAAGTAAGTCACTACCCCATTCGACAGCAACCTTTTTAGCACCTAATTTATAGCAATCTGCTACAACATAGGAAACTAATAATTCTTGATCGACATTAGCAAAAACTTTGACGTATTGACCTTTTTGGACATTGGCGCCAACTTTAGCAATTGCATGTGCATATTTTTTTAGTTCCGATTTCTTCATAATTTTAACCTCCCGAGTATTTTAGCACTATTTACTTATTATTCACTATTAATATAATTAATCTTGGAGTTTTTGATATGACATTTGCCTACAGTACTTACATTATTACTTATCTAGTTTTATTTATAATCGGCGCATCTTTTGGTTATGTGCTCGAATTATTGTTTAGAAGATTTGTTTCTGCTAAGAGGTGGGTTAACCCTGGATTTTTAAAAGGTCCATGGCTACCTTTATATGGTTTTGGAATTGTGCTTTTATTTACATTTACGCTCATATTCTCCACTCTTTTGCCAGAAACAGTAGCAATTTATAACCCATTTGGAAACCTATTTGGTAGAACTACACAAAGTGGTGCAACACCATGGGATTTAATTATTATTGGTTCAATGTGGGTAGCACTTGTTACCTTAGAATTCCTTGCTGGTATTATCTTTGTCAAAGGATTTAAAGTTAAGCTTTGGGATTACTCAAACATGAGAGGTAATATCCTAGGTGTTATCTGCCCTGCATTTAATGTTATTTGGTTAGTCGTAGTTCTTATCTATTATTACGGTGTTTCTCCTTTTATCTATAATATTGTCGAGGGCGCGTACACGTATATGTTTGGTACTACCGATGGCACCAAGATGGCGCACTTCGGGCTTATCTTTATTATTGGAATTATCTATGGCGTATTTATTATTGACCTAGTCACACAACTTAAGATATTCCCATCAATTGTTAAGTTCGCTAAAGAATCTGGAATTGCTCAATCTTATGAAAACGCTAGAGCAGAAATGAAAAAACGTTCTGATTTAGCAAAAGCCAAATTAGTGGAACTTATACCTGAAAAAGTGAAAGCATCATTAGAAAAAGCTAAAGAGAGAAAAGCTAAAGAATCCAAGTTTAAAAAATGGTTAAGAAAAATAATGCTTATTAATCCAGATATTACCGACGCTTCTGCTAACTATGATGAAAACGGAAGACCAATATCTACAGAAGAAAAATAATGGCAGGACGCCATTATTTTTCATTTCTATTCTTGTAAGCTTCTACAACATTTACCATTAAGGTAACTCTTGTTAATAATCCAACACCGCCAGGTACTGGGGTTTGCAATTTAACTGGAAGATTTGGATAAGCATCGCCATGTAATCCGTCTTCATCGCGGTTGATACCGACATCAGCGATAACTGCAGTTGGCTTGAGTTCCTGGTCTTTTAAGAACCATTTCTTGCCAATTGCTAGAACAATAATATCTGCATTTTTGAGGTATCTTGCCATATCTTCCTTGCTGGTTTTTGAATGAAGAACTGTAACGTTGCAGCTTTCTTTTAATAATAAGTGGGCTGCAGGTTTACCAACAATGTTACTTCTTCCTAAAACGACAGCGTTT
>CACYJD010000087.1 GCA_902774655.1 uncultured Erysipelotrichaceae bacterium
TGAATATCGCTAAGATGATACCTGTATCTTCTTCAGCGAATGTATTTAACCAACTAAATAGTGGGCTAGACACCGCCCAAACTATAATTGTAGCGATTAACGCTCCAAGTACACGACAAATTAATGTCGAATAAGTAACACGTTTCGCTAAGATGTTACTCTTTAATGCTGATAAAATTGTTGGCATTAAAGCACCAATCGTAGCGCCAAGTACTAAATAAAAACCACTAGAAAGTAACGATGGATTAGCGCCTACCATTACGATGACAATGCCGTTTGTGGCGCTACTAGATTGGGTAACAGCAGTTAAAACTGCTCCTAGTAACATCAAAAGTAGTGGGAAATTAATTGAAGATAATAGATTAATTAAAGCTTCTTGAATAGCAGCGTATTGGAAAGCACTCTTCATAGCTTCTAGACCAAAGAAAAGGATACCAAAACCTACTAAGATCTCACCTATACTCTTAACTGTGGTGTTCTTAAAGAAACCTAATACAAATCCTACAAAGGCTAACGCCATTAAGAAAATAGAGAACGAAAATGAAGATAAAGATACAAGAAGTCCAGTAACTGTGGTTCCAAGGAATGCTCCAAGCATTACTGAAAAACCTTGAGCAAAGGTTAAGGCACCAGCGCTTAAGAAACCTACAACCATTACAGTCGTAGCACCGCTAGACTGTATAATAGCGGTGGTGCCGGCGCCAATTCCGACAGCGGCTAATCGTTTATCTTTAATCTTTCTAAATAATTTTCTAATTGAGTTACCAGCGCTATCTTTTAGACCATGAGACATCATGTTCATGCCGGTAACGAAAACAACTAAACCAACCAATAATTCGATTATAACTTTAGTTAATTCCATGGAATTATTATCTTATATAGGAATCTAAAAGTATATAAAAACATTAAAAAAGGGTGCATAAGCACCCAGTTATGTAGCTGATATTGTCCTATACGTTACCGTTAATAACGTTATCAAAATGAACATTGATGATATAGTATCCAGCATGTTCATCTTCTTTTTCAACCTCAACATGAACTTGTAATTCATTGCTTGGTGAATATAAGTATTCTGGTGACTCTTCATCGGTGACATAACCATATGTATTGATTAATAGATTAATATAGTTTTGAGCGATAGCATCAATATCAACACTTGTATCTTTAAAAACACATTGTACTTGACCATAAACATCGTATTCTGTCTCGGAATCAATATCTTCTGTAAGTGAAGCTAAGAGATATTCATCCGCTCCATCTAAACCAACAAATGTATCGTTAAATGTTTTTGAACGGTTTAATGCATCAATAATCATTTGAAGTGGGAATTCTTCAAAAGAAGGAATTGGTTCTGGCATTGTTGAGATAACAAGATCAAATGAATTATCCATGATATCTAAAGTGATCATATATTGTTCATTTGGTGATGTGAATTCATAGCCAAAGTCGCTTGGTTTAAAGCCACTTTCCTCTAATATATCACTGTAGGCAGTGACAACAGCGTTAACTTCATTGCTGCCGCATAAGAAGGTGATAAAGTTTCCGTTAATCTTATACTCAACACCTTCATAAGTGAATGCAGGTAATTCATCAATATCATCACCTTCGTATTGAGAACCTTGGATAACTGCTTCTTTTGCTTCCTCGGTTGGCCAAGATTGATATGGTGCGTATTCACTATATAAGAAAACTTTAACTGTGATTGTGTTGCTTTCAGGATTATAGACAAAGATAACCTTATGGCTATATCTATATTCGTCTGTTTGAGTGAGTTCGTAGTCATATTGACCTGCTAGAATATCCCATCCTTCAACTCCGGCAATGAATGATTCTAAAACGTTTTCATTGACTGAATCGCCACTGATTGTGACAACTACATTCATCTTTTCATATTCATCGTCGAAATAGTATTCTAAGTTTTTAGGATCTTCTTCGTATAAATAAGTAGCGCCTTCAATATTTAAAGCAGGAACTTCGAATGCTTCCCCAACACTATAAAGGGTAAAGAATTGAGCGAGTAATTCGTTACTAAATGTATCTTTAGATACAACAGGTGGTTGATAATCTTCAAAGCCGAGCATAAAAATGCTATTTTCTCTCATGTAAATATAGTAAACCTTATATTCTTCATCTGGTGAAATGGCGTTATAGTAATCATATTCATCTTTGTCATCTAAAACTTTGAATCCTGCTTTATCTAACACTTCAGAATAACCATTATCGTCAACTTCACCATTGACTACATGTGCGAATAAAGTTTGTCCAGTCCATAGGTAATAGTCACCTTCAACTACTGGTGGGAGAATATAGTCTTCTTCCTCAACATCAAAATCATAGTACCAGCTAATGTAGTCGCTAATAATTTGAGTAGGGAATTCATATAAGTATGGATCATATAGTGAGATTCTTAATTGATCTCCATTTAAAGCAGGATAGGAATAATTTTCTTCTGCTTGTTCATCGTATTCTGTTTTGTATGTGAACATGAATGCTTCGATATGGCGATTTCCATCCTTTGTTGGAATTTCTTTTTCAAAAGAGAATGCTGTTCCTTCTTCGAGTGGATAATCAAATGCATCTTCAGAAACATCTCCTCCAACCCATCCATTTTCTTGTAAATATAACGCTGCATATGTGGACAAATAACCACTAGGAACTTCTGTGGCTTCTACTGAAATTAAGTCCTCACCATCCAAATATAGAACAGTTTTATTTGCTAATTCTAGATATGGGATTGTAATGCCATAACAATGTTCTTTCATTATAGCGGCCTCGCCTTCACTCCATCCTGATGTAGGCTCAGGGTCTGGATCTGGTTTTGGACCTGGATCGGGTGTTTCTCCGCAGCCGGCTAAAACTAAACCTAATAGAGTGAGGCCAATGAATGATAATTTATTTTTCTTCATTTGTTTTCTCCTTAAAACTAAGAATTATCTTAGGATAAAAATAATATATTGTGAACGAAAAAATCAAAAAATATTTAAAAATTTAAAACCTCAATTAAGTATCGATTAATTCGATACTTTTTGATTAGCATGACAAATATTGTGTGCCTAGGCTAGATTCAAAAATTTGAAATTTATTTCAATAAATGTATTATTAATGTCATGAAAAAAGGCAAAGGATTATCGATTAAAGTAGTTGCAATTGTCTCTGCGACCTTCGTAGTAACCATTACAACAATGCTTTTAATCTCCCTATTTTCATTGTCCAGTAAATTCAATAAAGCTGAAGAAGCAATGAATAATTTTATGTCTTGGGAGCATACTGCTTTAGACGTAAAAGAAGCTAGTGATTATTTAACTGACCAAGTTAGATATTATGTCTATGACAAAGACAAAGATTACATGGACAATTACTTCTATGAAGCTAAAGTTCTTCGCCGTAGAGATAACGCAATTAATTTAATTAAAAAAGATTTACCTGATTCAGAAGCTCTTAGTGGTGTAACCCAAGCAGTTGAACGTTCAAATAAACTAATGGATACTGAGTATTACGCTATGAGATTAGTGGTGGATGCCCAAGGTATCGTTATGGATGATACCTACGAAGATGAAGTTAGATATCTCGAATTAACAGCAGAAGATGCAGCGCTAAGTAGTGAAGCTAAACTTGATTTAGCGTTAGAGAAAGTGCTTGGTGAAGCTTATGTCGAAGATAAAGAATTTATCTATGATAAGATTTCTTATGCAGTAGCGCAAATCGACACTCTTAGACAAACCCAAGTTATCACTGCAAATAATGAACTTGAATCTATCTTAATTCTTCAAAGAGTTTTTATTGGAATTAATGTCGCTATTGTAGCTGTAGTTGCTTTTATAGCGTTCCATAGTATGATTAGCCCTCTTGATAGAGCGTTAGGCAAAATTCAAAAGAATGAAGCTATTGAAGTAACCGGTTTAAGAGAATATCGTTATCTCGCTAGCGTTTATAACGCTGCTAGAGAAAGATCTAGTAAGGTCAAAGACCAATTAGTGTATCAAGCAGAACAAGTTAACGATAAATACGGACATAAAGTAGGGGATGAAGTACTTAAAAAAGTCGCTCTTACTTTGGCTACTGTTTTTAATAGGGGAAATGAATTCGTATTTAGACTTGGTGGAGATGAATTCGCCGTACTTATCGAAGAAAATGATAATATTCCTGTTGAAGAAGTTGTTTCTAAATGCGAACGTGTAACCGAAGCTATTAATAAAGAAGGTAAAAAGATACCTGAAATAAGCTTAAGTATGGGCATTGCTAAAGGCAGCGAAAAAGATAACACTGATACCTTATTCAAGAAAGCTGATAAGGCTCTATACACCGCGAAAAATAATGGCCGTCACAA
>CACYJD010000088.1 GCA_902774655.1 uncultured Erysipelotrichaceae bacterium
CAAAATTAGCAATATAAATAGAACTTATTGCTGCACTAACAGTAATAGCGAATATAATCGACGCTATATTTAATAATGTTATTTTTGTTCTAATTGAATTCATAATTTATCCAACTATATTAGAAATATAGCATTATTACGTTCTAAAATACTATTAGATTTATCAAATATTGCGATACAATCAGCATTTTTTGAAATAAAAAGAGTTCAGAATAGTTCGAAACTATTATTCAATTCTGCCAAAGGCAACCAATTTTGAAACAAATGTCCCTCTGCTTAGAGGACGATGTCACTAGTAAAAAAATGTCCCTGTGCATCAAAGTTTAATTTTTAACAATAATTTTAACTATTTCATCTATTACTTCTGGATCTTCAACATCAACCAAAAGCATAGGTTTCGCCGTTGGATATGGGATTTGTTCTTTCATATGGTAATTTTCAAGGCCAACAACTTTTTTAACTAAAAAGCGATTATCATAAATACCACCAAAAATCTTCTCATCTTTATAAAGGATATATTCACCCATCATTTTTTTATATGAAATCCCTTTAACTTCACGAAGTAATTCTAGAACATATGTTAAATACTCTTCACTGCTTGCCATATATCAAGTTATCTTGCTTATTATCTTACTTATTATCTTACTTATTAACAAATAAAAAGAGCCATTCCATATCTTCATCTGATGAAGTATATTATTCTCACTCCTTGGAATAACGGAAACTATCAATAGGTTTTGTAGCATAAGTTGACATATTATCATCGTATTCCATTTATGAATAATAATGTATATAAAAAGCGGATTTGCACATCCGCTAAGTATAATTATGTCTCATTTCATTGGTTTAATTAGCAAGTTTCCAAGACGAAGGAAGACAATGATAATTAATTGCTATGAGCTGACCAACTTTGTATTGGTTGGTGTCATCAGTGATAATTTCAACAATTTCAAAATAGGCTTCGCGATATTCTTCATACCCCTCTTCGTCTAATTCTAAATTGTTGTCCATTTCACTTTCGGTATCAAATTTAACCTTGACAACCGCACCATCATTCAATTTAAAAATCATTAGTTCACTTTCGTGAGAAAAAACAAACTCATAAAATGGACCAATAATCTTTTCTTCAAATTCATTTAACCACCACATAATTAGTGCTCCTTAAATCCATCTGGTTGTGCTGGATAAACATGCGAACCAGTCTTAGACGTAACAATTATAACATTAGTTGTAGGATGCTCATAACTAAGATAACGATGGATTCATTTCTGTGTTTTAGTAATTCTACTTTAGGCATATCTCGCTCCTCCTTTTAGTTTTACTAATCACTCTTGCGTAGTGAAATGTGTAATTCTTTTTATTTTTGGAGCACTAATAGAAATGGGTTGACAGCTAAGTACGCTATTCCTATATCAAACTACTGTTTTTGGTGCCAAAAATGTCCAAAAAATGCAAAAAAATAGCCGATATCGAAGTATCGGCAATTTTTCACTTTAATGGCAGGGGTAGTAGGAATCGAACCCACATTAACGGTTTTGGAGACCGCTGTACTGCCTTTGTACGATACCCCTAGGAAACGCAATAAAGATTATAGATAATCTAATCGCGTTAAACAAGTTTATTTTTCTCTAGCAATCTTACTTACTAAAGACATATCTACTTCGCCATCATGGTTTAATTTGAAGTGTTTCATTACAGATGGCATAGATTTATCTTCTAATGAGGCAATCTCTTTACGAATCTCTTCTTCACTCATCATCTTTGGCAAATAAGCGCTGATGACTTTCATTTGAGACTCAATTGAGGCGACTTCCTCTTGATTATTGACCTTTTTATAGCCTTCTAGCTCTTCTTCTAGTTCCTTTAAAACTTTGCTGATAATTCTTACGACATCCTTATCATCAAATGGTTTGCCTTGGCTTGTAGCTTCAATAGATTGAAGTTTGGCTCTAGATATAACTATGGATAAAACTGCTCGAGCAGGTTTATCGTGTGCTTTAAGAGCTTCAATATTAGCTTTGTTTAATGTATCAAGTAACATATTAGTTTGTTTCCTTTCTAGCGATATCTCTCGCTACTCTATAGATAGCAAATGACACTGGTAAGATCTCTAAACGGCCAAGGAACATACCGACAATTAATATCCAGTTAATTGCGACACTTTGTCCCACTACTCCGATAGATAATCCAACACCCGCCATTGCGGAAGAGAATTCAAATATAGATGAACCAAAATGAATATCATTTAAGCCACTAATTGAAGCAGCTAATGTAATACCAATCGTGCCAATAAATAATATAACTAAATAAATAAAGATATAGGAAAACGCCTCATTTGAAGTATCTTGATCTAATTCATGGTCAGTACCTAGTCTAAAGAATGGATGAGGGAATAGTTTACGTCTATTCGCCAATCTATCTCTAATTGAATAGTAAGCAGACTTAATAGCAATAGCGACACGGTATTGTTTGATAGCACCAGCAGTAGATCCAGCGCCACCACCAATAATCATGGCAACAATTACAATAGCAATAGCACTACTAGGAAGATTATTAATCGGTGTAGAAATATTAAATCCAGTTGTGGTCAAAGCACTCAAGAACAAGACAGAACCTTGTTCAAATGATTCTCCAATAGTAAATGAACCACTTGTGAAAAGTGCAACAACCATAAGCGAAATAAAGAATATAGAACTGACAATAAAGAATTTCATTTCTATATCTTTAAAGACAAGTTTAAATTTAAAACTCAAAAGGAATAGGTGTAATAAGAAGTTAGTAGCACCCATGATCATTAAAACCATGGAAACGATATTGATTGCTAATCCATTAGGATGTAAGCCGATCTCATTAACATAAGTTGTATCGGCGATAATTTGTGGTAATCCTCCGGCAACAGTACTGAAACCACCAGTTGCAACGGCACAAACAGAATGGTTGATGGAATCAAACCAATTTAAGCCACCGACAATCCAATAGAAGAAACTACCAACGGCGATAAAACCTGTAAATAATCCAAGAATTAATCTGGCACTTTTAGCAAGGTTAGGTAATAACTTATCGTTATGTCCTTCGGCAGAATATAACTTTAATCCGTATCTATCACTAAGAGCGCTAGTAACAACTAAGACTAAACCGATACCACCAAAGAAAATAAGAATGGTACGGTAAATGACATATATATGATAACCAGGGGCGTTAGTATCAAAGTTAAATAAAGAGAATCCTGTAGCAGTATAACCGCTAGCAGATTCAAAGATAGCATCATTAGCGTTCATCGCGTATTCACCTAAGTTGTTAGGGAATCCTCTAAGCATAAACGGAACAGAACCGATTAAAATAGCAATCATCCAAACAAGGACCAATAATACTGAGTCTTGATGCTTGCCTAAATGATCTCTTTCCTTCTTAAAAATTAAGAGGAAATAAAGTAATAAACCAATGGCGACAGAGCTTCCACCAGGAATAACAAATGACCAAGTAACGTTAGCTTCTTCAGGATAAAATGCTAAAAAGGCTAATGGTAATAAGCAAACAATACCAACAAGAATAAAGAAAAGACCAAGATATCCAAATACAAGTCGATATCCTGCTGCTGGTCTATAAAAATTTAACTTTACTCTTGAGGCAGTCATTATTTCTTAGTCTTTGATGCTTTCTTATCAGGTGTTTTTTCAACTTTTGCTTTTGAAACTTTGCTAGAAGAACCGACAAAAGCGTTAGATTTAGGCTTAGATGAAACTTTTGCAGGGTCATCTGTTGGTTGTTTTGCAACAGGTTTAGGTTCTTCCACTATTTCAGTAATAGCAGGTGAAGCTTCAATAGTTTCTTTGTTTTCTTCACTTACGAAATCAATAATTTTCTTTTGGTCATGCAATGCGGAAACGACAAGTAATTTATCGTTAGGCAAAATAATAGTTTGACCATTAGGAATGATGACGTTTGGCTTACGGTATACGCATGAAATGTTTCCGTATTTAGGGAAGAGTTCCATAATCTTCTTATTAGCGATCTTAGAATTCTCAGAGATTGTAATTTCAGTCATAACAATCTTATCGTCCTCTAAAGACATTGTTTTAATTAAGTCTTCAAGAGAGGATTCTGCTTTAACTGAATTACCTAAAACGTATGAAGAAGAGATAACGGAATCAACTCCAAGTTCTTTAAATAAATCAACTAACTTTGGGTTAGTAACTGTACAAATTGTTTTCTTAACATTGAATAATTGTTTTGCTAACAAACAAGTAACAAAATCTACTGTGTCTTGTTCGTGTAATGAAATCAAAACATCAGCATTTTCAATATGGGCTAATTTTAGAATTTCAATATTGCTTGATTTACCAAAAATAACCGGGATCTTGTTGTTTTTTGCAATTTCTTTGCCAAATTCTTTATCACTATTAATAACTATAATTTGGTTTTTTCTTGAGCGGAATAATTTGATGATGTAATCCGCTTCATGTCTACCTTCAGCAATTACGATTTTCATCTTTTCTTATCCTCTCTAATAAGGTTGTACTTATCAAATGTAAGTTGGAATGGAAGGATAGCCTTGGCATCCTTACCTTCGAGCAAAACTTCAAGTGTAGGATCATCTAATCTAACGTAAATATTAGGAACGTCATAAATATCTCTAGCAACATACGCTAAAAAGATGTTGGTTGTGTCGTCACCAGTTGTGATAATAATTTCTTTAGTGGATTGAATAAAAGCACTCTCTAATAAATCTAAGTCGGTAACATCACCAACAAAGGTATAGCCAGAGAAAGTATCATCTAATCTTTCAAAAGCGTGTTTATCACGGTCGATACATAAAACATTCTTACCTTCTTTGGTAGCTTGGTTAGCAATGCTTGAGCCTAATCTACCACAGCCAATAATGAGTGTTTTGTTTTTTAGAAGAGATTTTTTTGGCATAAATATCCTCCTGAAGTTTACATATATTATACGAGCGTACGCACAAAAAGCAAATACACCAAGTTTAGCAGAGCTAAATTTTAGCTATTTAGTTCAATTGTGATAAAAATGTTATGATACTTTGATCATAAAGTTCTTTCGAATCATATCGAAGATGAGAGTGTCTACCACCCTCAATATTAACAAATGTTTTATCGCTCGTTCCAAGATGCTCAAATAACCATTTTGCATCTTCTGGGAGAGCGTAATTATCCTTTGATCCGCTCAAAAAAAGCGTAGGAACTTGGATGTTTTGAACCATTTTACATGGAGCGGCTTCGTAAGGATCAATACCATTTCTACGTTTAATTAATCTAAAAAGAATCTGAAGACATGGCCATACAGGTTTCTTTCTTTCTTTAATGTGTAGAGCGTAGTTCTTCTCAAAACTTAAAAACATGGAATCCGATACAAAACCATTAATAAATTTTGGGCAATCAGGGTTTGAAAAAACATATGAGGCGCAAGTACAGCCAACACAGATTCCTGCCAAAACGATGGACTTTATACCCATTTTTTCATGTAGGAAGTGTGCCCAAGCTATAGTGTCTAGACTCTCTTTTTTGCCTAAGGTAAGATACACGCCTTCGCTTAATCCATGTGCTCTTGGATCAATAGCTAAAACGTTGTATCCAGCATTACGATATGGTTCAACATAGAAGGCGTCGTAATAACAAGTCTCCATTCTTCCAGGCAAAATAATGACGGCTTTATCATTGCCAAAGTCGTAATATTCTCCAAAAAGATGTAAACCGTCATTAAAAATATCCACATCTTTAATAAATTGTTTTACTGATTCACGGTAAGCCATTCCTTTGTTATACATATCGAAATGAAAATCAATTGTAGGGTCACTACAACCGCGATCAAATCTATGCTTCTCACTTTTTGCCCATTGAAGTCGATATAAAATATGAGCGACAACAAATCCCACAAAGACAATAGGAAATAAGCCGAAAAGTAAACCTGCAGCCAATATTCCTAAAACAATGTATAGAGCGATCATAAATTAATTATAAGGATGCTTTGATGTCATTAAATGTTTTAACTTCAATTTCTCTAGTTTCGGTAATCTTATCACCAAGATAGAAGTATGCGCATAAACCAGGGCCAACATTAACGCCACAGGTTTGTCCAAGCGAGAGAATAATTAGTTCTTTTGGTTGGCAAACTTCAAGAAGTTGCTTTTTGAATAGTTCCGCTCTCTCTAAACGATCACTATGGGAAATAATAACTATTTGATTTGTTAAATCAGTGGCAGTTTTAAGCATATATTCTAAGCTTACTTTATTAACTGCTTTGTCTTTTGCTACTGTGCCAAGTGGTTCACTTCTTCCATCAAAAGTGAAATCCGCAATTGGTTGGACACTTGCAAGTGATCCGAAGAATGCTTTTGCAGCCTTAATTCTTCCACTTTTCGAAAGGAACATTAAATCATCCATTGGACCAGCTTCGTGAATGGTGTATTTCACAATGTTTGCATATTTAATGTTGTCTTCAAAAGACATACCTTCTTGCTTATTAATGCCCATCAAAATTGATAATAAGCCTAAACCTGCACCATATCTTAATGAGTCAACAATCTCGATTTTACGTTCAGGATAATCATCTAATAAAATATCCGCCCAGTTACGATATCCATTAACGGTGCCGCTAATACCGGAAGATAATGCAGGAACAATAACATCTTTGCCTTCTTTTAAAATAGGTTCGAGAACCCTTTTGAATTCCTCCAAAGTAGCAAATGATGTTTTGACCTTTCCACCATTTTTCTTAATAAGAGCAAACCATTCTTTTTCACCAATGTCAGAAAAATCAAGATCAGCTAATTTCTCTCTATCTGGTAAATAAATGATGTTGTGAATATAGTCTGGATATAGACCATATTTTTCTCTTAATGCGCTATTAAGGTCGGCGCTTGACTCGACCACGATTTCATATTTATTCATACGACAAATAATGTAATGATTTATATTTATAAAAGCAAGTTATTTGTCTTCTAAATTGTTCTGCATCAATGTGTTGTATTTGATCAAAAAATAAAATGGGAAAACAAAAATTATTATGGCAAACAAAAACGATAATAATAGATGCAATCCTAATAATTGAGTAAAAACTAAAGACGTGACAATGTTAGAAACAAGAGTTATTGAACAGTACATTAAATTTCTTAAAAAACTAGCAAGCACATTTCTTGGTTTGTATATAATCAATGTCAACAACGATTGGCCTATAAATCCAATTGCAAAACCCGCCAATAAAGCAACCTCTAAATTGAACTGATTAGAAACATTTGAGAGGACTATATATAGGAAAATCGTAGAAATTACCCAATTTAAAATGTTTCCAATTATCGATGGCAAACTCTTGTGAATAATTGAGGCTTGAATCTTAATTGTATCCTGTAATGGTTTAAAGTGACTTGTAGAATTCTCGGGTTCGTAAATTGTTGCTACATCAACGCATTTATATTTGATTTCCTTCATTTGAAAGACAGATAAAACATTCATCTCATATTCGTACCTATTTCCCTTAATTGTAAGGAGTAAAGGTATATCACTAGTCTTAAATAAACGAAGACCACATTGATTGTCTTTTGAATAGCGATATGTCCCTAAAGCCTGCGTAAATTTTGACATGTCATTCCCAATCTTACTTCTAAAAGGAATAGGTACATCAAACTGTCTTGTACCTATAATTGCACAATCATATTTAGTAAAACACTCATCAACTTTTTGAATATCTATAATGCGGTGTTGGCCATC
>CACYJD010000089.1 GCA_902774655.1 uncultured Erysipelotrichaceae bacterium
AAAACTTCTGTGTCCTTCTTAAACTTGGTGAATATAGCAGCGATACAGTTGCTGTTACAACATTCACAATGACCATCTATGACTATAAAGTCTATGAAGGCGCTATTGTCTATTATGGTGTATGGCCAACAAGTATGGTTGATACTGTTAAGAATAATATCGATAGAAAAGTTTATGTACCACCATATGTTGATGAAAATGCTGTCTATTATGTCTTCTCTAGTTATAGAACTGACTTAACAATCCAAATTAGAGACTATGCTGCCACTGCTATTAGTGATTATAAAGCAATTGTTAAAGACAATAGCTATACAGTTACTGATACTGCTACAGGATTTGAAGCAATTGATAGAAGTAAAGCCGCTAAGATTAGTTTCTATATTGATGGTGAATTCCTCACTTTCAAATTAGAGAAATATATTCAAAGTACAGCAACTGAAACACTTGCATCATTTGACTTTACAAGTGCTTCTCAACTTACATTAAGTCAAGATCAAAAAACAGGTACTTGGACAAATGGCCACGTTACATTCGTTGTTGAACAAAATACTTCAAGTCGCACTATTGGAAACGGTGAAACCATTTCTGGAGGTAAAGGCTTCTTATTTAATCCATTAAGAGTTTATAAAGGCCAAAAGGTTACAATCACCACAACAGCCGGAAAACTAGAAAAATTAGAATTCTATGTTACCGGAACAATTGATGGTAAAGCTATTTCTGAATGTGCAGCTGAAAATTTAAGTGTTAACACAATCGAAGGATGCGGTGCTCCAACATTCAATGCAAACACCGAAATGACAAGATTTGTTGTTACTGGTGATCTTGCTAGTGTTAGCTTCGTTGTTAACACAAATGTTACAGGATCAGCCGCTTCTAAATCTGGTATCTTATTAACAGCTTTAGATGTATTCATGAAATAGAATCAATCTATTAAACAAGGTCGCTTCTAGCGGCCTTTTTTAATGCTTTATTTAATAAAAGAAGCGATTTCCTATTGAAATAATTATAGATAGGTAGATAATCATAACTTGCTTATGATAGCCACACTTGTTATATCGATATCTACATTTGTATTAATTACGTTATCAATCATCCTATTTCCATCAATAAAGATTGGGAAGATTAAATTAGATACATATTGGATAATTGCTCTATTAGGTGCGATTATTCTTTTATCGTTTAATTTAGCGCCAATTAAGGAAGCATATAATCAATTAACAAGTGACTTAAGTATCAATCCACTTAAGATATTAGTGTTATTTTTCTCAATGACCATATTATCTATTTATTTAGATGAGATAGGTTTGTTTAAGTATTTAGCGATTAAAGCCACTAAGAAGGCTAAGAATAATCAGATAACATTATTCGTTATCTTTTATCTACTAACATCAGTATTAACGATATTTACTTCTAACGATATTGTTATTCTTACATTAACACCATTTATATGCTTCTTTGCTAAACACGCTAAGATTAGCCCTCTACCATATTTAATAGCAGAATTTGCAGCGGCAAATACGTGGTCGATGATGTTTATTATTGGCAATCCAACAAACATCTATCTAGCAACAACAGCGAATATTGATTTTATAAGTTATTTGAAAGTAATGTTTTTACCTACTTTATTTGCAGGTTTAGTGGAGTTCCTATTGGTTTTTCTATTATTTAGTAAGAAATTAAGAACCAAAATGGAAGTGTCTAATGAAGATTATGAAATTGAAAGCAAACTAGACTTAATAATAGGTGTATCGAGCCTAGTTATCTGTTTAGTTTTCTTAATTATTTCAAGTTATATAAATTTAGAAATGTGGCTTATAGCAGTCTCTTGCGCAGGGGCTTTGCTCCTAGCAGCTTTAATTATCCGCTTATCCACTAGGAAACATTGGAATTACTTGGGTGATTCATTTAAACGATTACCTTATCCTCTAATTCCGTTCATGCTTTCGATGTTTGTAATTGTAGTAGCTATTAATTATCAAGGTATTTCCGAGAAGATCGCTAATGTTTTAAATCAAGGGCATCCAATCTGGGTATATGGATATTCTTCATTACTTGCCTCTAATTTAATTAACAATATTCCAATGAGTATTTTATTTTCAAATTTACCTAACGGATTACCTGAACTTGATGCATTAAAGGCCATATACTCAAGTATTATTGGAAGTAACATAGGCGCATTCTTAACTCCGATTGGTGCTTTAGCAGGTATTATGTTTACTTCATTACTTAGTAAATACGAAGTTAAATTCTCATTTCTCGACTTTGTTAAATATGGTGTGATAATTGCTATTCCAACTGCTTCGATAGCGTTATTTGGTTTGTTTATAGTGTTATAAAAAGGATTCAGCACTTATTCGCTGAATCCATATTTTTTATTTAGTTACAATGTCGCTAACCCTATAACCAGTAGAGGAGATTTTCTCTTTTAAGTCCTCTAAATCAATAGGTTCTTCGGTAAATATAACAGTTTTACCTTTGTGATGATTCGATTTTACCTTTTTAACATTAGGATAATTTTTCCAAATGATGTTGTTTACATGTGCTTCACACATTCCACACATCATCCCATCAATTGATAAGGTATATTCAATATAATTCTTCTTCATTATTTTTTAAGATCCTTATTATATGTTTTCGAATAATACTTAAGTAAACTGTTTTTAGTAGGGCATGAAGAACATTCACCAGTAGGAATATGGTGTTTTACTTTGTAGATAAATCTAGCAATTAGAGTGATAACTAACGCTAAACTTAATGTAATAACAATAATTTCTAACCAAGGTGAAGTGTTCATATTGGATAACGCTCTTTCTACAGGGTTTTTCTTGTTGTATCTAACAATCAAAACAATAGCGACTGCTACTAAGCAGCAAATACCAAGGAATGTTGGTAATGCCCACACCCATGTTTCTGCACTAAACATGCTTAAGAATACATAGATTAATGAACTTCCTACATAGCTAGCAACAACCCAGAATAAAAGTGTCCATTTAAATTGACCTTTTGGAAGTTCTGCTTTTGCTGTAGCGCATGCTGCAAAGCAAGGAATGGTGAGCATATTAAATGCAATAAACGAGATACAACCTTGCCATGTAATACCGGTTGCTTGAATCATAGCAGCAGAAGCAGCAATACCTTCTTCATCTGCTTCGATAATAGCAATGATATCTGGATTTGAAACAACGATAGCTGCTAAAAGCATAAATGTTGTAATAACGTTTTCTTTAGCAATTAAACCAGTAATTGCGGCAACTGCGAATACAAATCCAAATGAGGTAAGTTGTGATCCAAATCCAAGTGGAGTGAATAATGGTTGGATTAATTGACCTAATCCACAAAGAATTGAATCGGTCATATCGCCGTCTAAATATCTCCAATCAAAACTAAAGTTACTTAAGAACCAAATAACGATAGTTGAAGCAAGGATAATTGTGAATGCTTTCTTTACAAAGTGTTTGGCTTTATCCCATAAGTGAATCATTAAACCTTTAAATTGTGGTAAGTGATATTCTGGGAGTTCCATGATGAATGGAGCAGCATCTCCTCTTTGAGTGGTGTTTCTCATTAACAAAACTGCACAAATAGCGGCGATAACGCCAACTGCGTACATACTATATGTAATTACATCAACATTTGAGAAGCCAAATACTTCAGCAATACCACCTGCAATAGCAACTAAAATAGGTAATTTAGCACCACAGGAGAAGAATGGGATAACACGAATTGTTGCTGTTCTTTCTTTATCATCAGCAAGTGTGCGTGTGTTAACCATAGCAGGAACAGAGCAACCAAATCCCATAATCATTGGAATAAATGCTCTACCTGATAAACCAAATTTGCGGAAGATTCTATCTAGAATAAATGCAACACGTGCCATATATCCTGTATCTTCCATAATTGAGAAGAATAAGAACAATAATAAGATTTGAGGTAAGAATCCTAGGATTGCGAATAATCCAGTAAGGACACCATCTCCTAAG
>CACYJD010000090.1 GCA_902774655.1 uncultured Erysipelotrichaceae bacterium
ATTGCAACAAAATCACAGTTAATAAGAATCTTCAATAATAAATCAAATGAATATGACCGGGTGTAAAAGCTCGGTTTTTTTGTGACACTTTTGTGACAAGCACTGTGATAACATAAAATTAACAAAGGAGAACTTTGAATATGAATAAAGAATTATTAAAAGGATTAACCGAAGAAGAAATCGCTAAAGTAAGAGCGTGTAATAATACTGATGAAATTTTGGCTTTAGCTAAACAAGAAGGCATCGAATTAACTGATGAGCAACTAGAAACTGTTAATGGTGGAGCGTGTTCTAACTCAGATAATTGTCCGCCATGCCCATCATGTAGAAGTACTAATGTTAAATTAAGAGAATCTGGCAAGACTATAAAAAAATACAAGTGTAATGAATGTGGTAAAGAGTTCGAAACAGGATTTACCACCAAATAAACTAACTGCCATTAAACTTAATCAATATAGAATAAAAGCCAGGTATAAAAACCTGGTTTTTTTCGAAGAGGCTTAGTTGTACAACATAATTGTGAATGGAGATTTTTAGTCCAAATTGAATAACTGACCTCAGACAACAATGATTTCTAACAGAAACCTTGTAATGATATAAAGATATCTATTATAAATTTCTTATATAATATATGAAGAATATATATTGTTGATTACTAGTAAGAAGGAGGAGCTTATGAAGAAATCAATTATTAAAAATATATCACTAAGCATCGCGTGCCTACTTGGAGTAGGTGGCTCATTTTCCAAAAGCGTTAATCAGGTTGAAGCAGTAAGCGCTGCAGAACCTGTTGCTTCTGAATCTTTAAATGGGGCTGGCACACAAGAATCGCCATATTTGATTAGCAGTGCATCTGATTTAATTAAATTTAGAAACATTGTTAATGCAGGAAGTTATACTTCATGCGCTAAATTGACATCAAATATTACTTTCACTGGAGAAAATAACTGGACTAAGCCTATAGGTAACACCTATCCGCATAGATATCTTGGTGTATTTGATGGATGTGGCTACACGATTAGTGGCATTAATTTTACCAAAACTAACGAAAGATTATATTATTATGGACTTTTTGGATGCGCTGGAGCTTCTACCATCAAAAATGTAACCATGAAGAATGGAAGTTTTACAGTAGACTCAATGTATCTTGGGGCAATTGTTGGTAATATTGATACTAGTAGTAGTACTTTGATTGAAAACTGTCATAACGTATCATTTGATCTTAACTTTGTTGACGCTACAAATAATGGTAGCTGGGTTGGAGGAATTGTCGGAAGTACCGCATCCGATAATACCAGTTGCAATATAACAATTAGAAATTGCGGTAGCACCGGAAACGTCACTTCTAATGGCGATGATAATTACTGTGATGCTATTGGAGGCATTGTCGGTTTTGAATTCTCTAAAGCTGGTAACAATATCAGCAATTGTTATAATGCTGGTACAGTCCATAATACTTCAAATACTGACGAACATTATCCTAAAGTTGGTGGTATTATTGGTTGGTCTAGACGTCTTTTTTCTTTAAGAAATTGTCATAACTATGGCTCTGTTATCTCTGATAAAGCAGGAAACAATAATGTAGGTGGTGCTATTGGTTACTTAGAAAAGCTTGATAATATAGTTGCATCATTTAGTAGCAACTATTATTTGAATACTGTATGTTCAAGACCTATAGGAACATATGATAGTAGTTATAATACTGCTACCTTTCCAAAAGCATTAACTGCGGATCAATTTAAGAACCCTGATAACTTTACTGGTTGGAATTTTACTGACCTTTGGCGTATGGGTAATTTATATCCTGAATTAGGTGGGGAACCAGTTCAAGCATCTGCAACTGGATATCAAGGTGCTTATGATGGCCAACCTCACTCAATTTCAGTAACAGTTACAGAACCAGCTGAAGGATATACCATCACTTATAGTACATCCAGTACTGGTGAATATACTTCAGTTAATCCTACATATACCGATGTAGGGACTTATACAACTTATTACAAGGTTAGTGCTGATGAATATGTTGACGCTACTGGATCAGAAACAGTTATTATCACTAAAGCAGATCCATCTTATGTCGTTCCAAGCGTTATAGATGCGCCATATAATGTTGAATTATCAACAATTGGTCTTCCAGAAGGATTCACCTGGATGGATGCAAGTCAAAAGACATCAACTTGGGGAGAAAATACATTTAAAGCTAAATACACTCCGAGTGATACAGTTAACTACAATGTAGTTGAAAACATTGATATTAAAGTTAATGTTAAATGGATTTTAGTAGATCCAACTGAAGGTGATGTTTCAGTAACAATTAAAGATGGAGAAACAGAATACAACGTTGATATTTCTGTCAAAGTTGAAGTTAAGACTGAAGTTACTGTTGATGAAAAACGCGCCGAATACGCAAGTATTGGTAGAGAATTTATCAAACAAGATGAAGATATCAATGCAATCTATTCCGTTAAATTGATTAAAACAGTCGGCGGAGTTCAAACTGAAATTCAACCTTCCGATATTAAAGAAGGCACAAAGATTTTTGTTGCAATGCCTGTACCAGAAGAATTAGTGGGCAATCCATTTAGATTACTTGAAATCTTCTCAGCAACCGAAGCTAAAGAAATGGAAAACTATGCTTTAACTCAAGATGGCAAAACAGTAGTGGTGGAAGTTGATAGAATGGGTGAATTTGCCTTTATTGGACATACAGATCAACCAAATGGATTTGATTATCCAACTGGAATTCCTGCAGTCGCAGTTGTCTTCATTGTCTTAGGTGTTATCCTTTTAGTCCTTGCTGGCGCATGGGCATTAATGATGTTTGTCTTCAATAAATGGATTAGAAGAGAAGGTAATGCTATTAGAGCATTCAAACTCTTTAACATTAAGAAAGATGATAAATTCTTAGTTGTCTCATTCCCAGTTAAGTTTGAGTACAAACTAGATAATGAAATCTTTGCTACAAAAGAAGAAGCTCTTAAATAATAAGGTTCTATAAATCTAGGGTGGTATACTCGCAAGGGTATATCACCTTTATTTTTATTGTCCACCCTAGATTGTATTGAACCTAAAATAAAAGACATTTAAATGTCTTTTAATTTTTCAGCAAGATCAAGAGAACCCTTAGCTAATAGGCGACACAATTTTTTATTGTCTTCGATGATTTTGTTCTTGTTTTTATTTGTCTTTAATTGCTCTGCGTAATATAAAGCTGTATTATACAATCCTTCAAAGCAGAAAATAGATATAAAATTGCCTGGAATATCGTAGCCACTTGTATTAATTAAATCGGCAATATATTTTTGATAGTTTTCAAATAAAGCGTTTTTAAATACCTCAAGTGGAAATGTGTCCCCTTTGTTTACAAGGTTCGATATTTGTTCATAATGCTTTGATACTAATTCAAAGGTAATAAGTATAGACTGATATTCAATTTCTTCAGGATCATTTTCTTTAGCAAGGATTTTATTATATCCCTCAGCATATTCTCTATTTACTAAATTGATGGAAGCTTCTGCAAGAAGATGTTCTTTATCTTTATAGTATCGATAAAAGGTCATTTTTGCTTTCTTTGCTACATCACATATTTCGTTAATAGTGATATCGTGATAATTCTTCTTTTCTAGAAGTGTAAATAAGTTTTTTTCAAATATAGATTTTGTTTTATTCATACCCATAGATTATTTGTATTTTTACTAAAAGTAAACAAAAAATGTTACTTTGGGTATTAAAAAGTATCATTTTGCATTGTTTTATATTGCATGGTCAACCTTTGTCTATTAGCATAAAAAAATAATTACATTGTCTATTACTTTATTTAGCTTAAGAGCTATGGCCATTGTAAATCATTTTATATCTCGTAATTGGGAGTAGAGGCATTGATGTATGAAGAAATCTATTATTAAAAGTATCGCGCTAGGAATTGGCGGATTATTAAGTCTTTCCTTTTTGTCTGGCACAGGTTTAAACAACCAATTTATCAATAAAAAAGATAATAACAACGCTTTAATAGAAACGAGCGTAAATGATCAACTCATTAATAGAAAATATATTAACACAGAAGGAACAGAATTACCTTCCTCAGGAGGTACGTTACCTTCAGGCACTTATTATCTTGTTAAAGATACGGAGTTAACAAATTGTATAACAGCCGCTACTGGTAATGATATTGTTATTAATCTTAATGGTTATTCCTTAAGTGCTAAACTTCTTTCTAAGCAACCTATTGTATATGTTCATGGTGGAACATTAACAATTAATGGTAAAGATGATGAATCCGGAAATATGGGTACATTATGTAATGGCAAAGGCTTCGACAACGGCAGTTACACTAGAGGTGGTGCGATTGCTGTTTATCCTGATGGAACGAATATGGGTAATGCAACACTTAATGACTGTAACATTACAAATAACACAGCCGCTTTTGGAGGTGCAGTATTTGTAATTAAAGGATGCACTGCTACTTTAAATAATTGTAATGTCTATAATAATGTTTCAACATCAGATCCAAGCTGGGGACTTGTTGGTGCGACGGTAAATGTAAACGGTGGTGAGATACATGATAACGATGGCGGAATTCTTGTAGGGACTAATATCGATAACGTATCATCATATGCCAACCTGAATGGGGTCTATATCCACCATAATGATAGATTTGGTGTTCGTCTTAATGGAACCGTTAATGGTAATCCTGGTTTAACTATAACTGGTAATACTATTATAAAAAACAATGCTATAACAGCATCTTCGACAGTACCTGTAAATTTGCGTATAGATGGTAGTAATCAAGCCAAATTTGCCATTACATCTGCTCTAGGTGATAATGCCTATATCGGTGTCACTATGGTTGGTACCAAAGGTGTATTTACCGATAGTGAGGATACATCTTTAAATGATGCCAGCAAATTCGTTAGCGATGACCCTACTTATGGTGTTATTAAAAATGAAGATGGTCAGTTGATGTTATCAAGGGCTGCAACTATTACAATTGGTTCTGATATAACTTATTATTTTACTGTTGAATCAGCCTTATCTAATTGGGTAGATGATTCTATTTTAACTTTGTTACAAGATTTTGTTATTAGTAGCACAGTAAAAGTAAATAATACTCGTACTCTAGATTTAAATGGTTATGGTTTTAAAGCATCTAATAAAGCATCTAATACGGGATTCAGTATTTTTAATATTTCTAGTTCTGGTAATTTAACTGTTAACGACAGCAATCCAAATCACGCTCACAAAGTTACTTTATCTAATTATATTGCTACTGCGGTAAGTGATGGCACTGGAGAGGATAGTGTTAATAATGGCAGCGGCACAGCCTACATTAAAGGAGGTTATGTTGCTGGTGGCTATAATGGTATGAACGGCGGTGCTTTCTATGTTAGCGGCGGAACTCTTACCTTAAATGGCGGTACGGTTATCGGTAATAGATGTGACCAAACAAATTGTGCTGGCGGTGGTATTTATGTAGAAAATAATGGCTACTTCACAATGAATGGCGGTTCTATTAAATACAATTACTCTGGAAACGCTGGTGCTGGTATTGCTGCCAACCATTCAACAATTGAAATTAATGGTGGCGTCATTTCATTTAATAGAAATAACTGGTCAGGTGGAGGTGCGATGAGTTTAGATAATTCATCAACACTCAAAATATATGGTGGTGTCATTGAAAACAACGTTTCCAGACACGCTGAAGGTGCGATTAGTTTCAAATCTGATAATCAATACTTATTTATTAAAGGTTCACCTATTGTTAGAGATAACACATCTATTTATGATGGTTACGGTGTCAACCTTCTTTTAACTAATAGCCTAGTTGCTAAAATTGAAGGACCTTTAACTGAAGAAGCCGACATACATATTTCTTATGTTGGAAATAATCCTAGAGTTATTACAAGTGGTTGGTCCACTTATATGGAAGATAAAGAACCTATAAAATATTTATCTAGTGATAATCCTGATTTCGGCTTCTTCTTAAAAGATGGTGAAGCATGGTCAATGAAAGGATACACTGTTACATTTAACGCTAACGGTGTTGGTGCAGATCCAGACCCAATAAGTGTTGCAGAAGGCTTTTTAATTAATAAACCAGATGATCCAACAGTGGAAGGTTATGAATTTAAAGGTTGGTATAAAGATGAAGAATTTGAAAATGCCTGGAATTTTGAAACGGACACTGTAACTTCAAATACC
>CACYJD010000091.1 GCA_902774655.1 uncultured Erysipelotrichaceae bacterium
ATTACCTTTGAGTGCTTCTTTTGTAGCACAAGTACCGATAGAAACAGTGCTCATTGTTTCTTCTTTTTCTATTTCAATACCAAGTTCGGTTTTGATCCACTCATAACCCGTGGTATCAACTTTCTTAATTAATGATCTATCACCACTGACAGCGACTTTACCATTAACTAAAACATATACTTTATCAACGTTGATTAGGTCATATAATCTTGCATAGTGACTAACGATTAAGAAGCCTCTTCCATTTTCTTGTTCTTTCTTGATTACAGAACTTACTACTTGAATAGCGTCAACATCTAATCCAGAGTCAATCTCATCAAGCATAGCAAAAGTAGGTTTAAGTAAAATCATTTGTAAGATTTCATTCTTTTTCTTTTCACCACCAGAGAATCCTTCATTTAAGTTACGATTAGACATCTCAAATGGGATATGAACCTCGTCATATGCTGTATTAAGTTCTTTATAAAATTGGAATAAAGAAACTGGTTTCTCTCTATGAGCGTTTAAACTGGCTTTAAGGAAATCGACATTGTTAACACCAGGAACTTCACTTGGGTTTTGCATACCAAGGAATAAACCTGCTTTTGAACGTTCATCTACACTTAATTCAAGGATATTTTTTCCATCAAGTAAAATCTCACCACTATCAACAACATAAGTAGGATTACCCATGATTGTTTGTAGTAAAGTGGACTTACCATTTCCGTTAGGCCCTAAAAGGGCAACTGTTTCGTCACTATGTAAAGTTAAGTTCAATCCCTTGAGAATTTGCTTACCTTTAACAGAGACATATAGATCTTTTATTTCAAGTGTAGACATACATCGCTCTCCTAAACGCCCTTATATTTTATATACAAAAATTATCAGTAGCAAATGAAACGATAAAAATGGTTAAAAATAGCAAAGATTTATCTTTGGTTTATCGAATTCTTCGCATTTGTCTCAATAATCAAAAATGGTTGTATTTATACAAGAAGAGTAATATAATCTTACTCGCTATATTCAAAAAGGAGGAAAATAGGTACAGTTATGAAAAAAAGTAAGTTAACTTTAGGCCTCGTAACAGGTATCTTAGCTGCTGGCGTTCTCGCTGGTTGTGATGTTACCAAAAGTAATGACGGCTACATATTAGACTATACCACTTCAAGCGGTGAAACACTTCACTACTCCGCTAACGACTTATTTGACTCATACTTATCTGAATCCAGTAGCATTTCCACAATCTTTGATAATATCTACAAACTTGTTGTTAGAAATTACTTCAAAGTTGAACCTGCTGGTAAAGACAAATATGACGACATCGTTAAGAGTGCACAAAACGATAGAGACGGTGTTTACTCAAAAGCTGAAGAAAATTCAAAAACAAACAAAACAAAGTACGATGATGAACTCGAAACTCTTCTCGAAAGCTATGGATGCGAAGATGTCGATGAACTTCTCGAACACTTCATCTACGAAAGAGAATTAAAGGAATTCAACGAACAATTCTACAAAAACAATCTCGACCACTTAAGAGATTCCAAAACCACTGACACAACTGGTGATAAGTACGAAGGTTACCTCGAAAAGAAGGTTCCTCACCATGTTAGACACATCCTCATTAAAGTTGATGAGTCCAGCGGTACAAATTATTGGAACTCCAACATTGGTCAAGGAGATGCCCAAGATTTAGCAGATTTAGGCGCTGCATTAGCAGAAGGCGAACAAACATTCGGCCAAATCGCTAGTGAACATGGTAATGATGACACCAAAGAAACATTCGGTGAACTCGGAATCATGGATAAAGACACCAACTATATTGATGAATTCAAACTTGGTACATACGCCTTTGATCAACTATACAACGGTTCAACCGCTACATTAGCAGAAAATAGTAATGTTAATGTTCCAGATGAATTAATCAGTGACTTCAAGAAAGTTATTGGTGGTGAAACATCCATCCCTACCATTCCTTATGAAGCATTCGTTAAATTAGGTGAATATGCTAAAGTCACAAGTGATGAAAATAACTCACCAGTTAATGACGGTAGCAGCACTTTCTACCCAAGAAACGTTATCTTCAATAAGTACTTCAACAAACACAGCTTTGCTGTTGTTACACCAAACTCCCTTAACAGCGGTACAATCAGCACTGATGGTACAGCAGTTACTGGTGAAGACGAAGTTGGTACTTATAATGCAGATTACGCTGCAATGGGCGGATTTAGAGAAGTTCAAGGAATCACAGTTGGTAATGGAACCCATAACGAAATCTTAACAACCAACACCGGAAAACCAATCTTAGTCTTCCGTGGCGGTAGTTCTGCATATCAAGGTGTCCACTTCTTAGTCATTGAAAGAGATGGTTTAGTTGAAACAGCTGATGGTGTTACCTTAAGCCAATACTACACAACTAAATATCCTGGCCAAGAAGGTTACCCAGTTGATGGTAACAAGAACCCACTTAAGACATATGTCACCTTCTTACCACAAAATACTAAAGAATATAAGAATCGTGCCGAAAAAGTCGAAGAATGCTATTAAAAACTTCGATAGCGCTAACTTAAGCAAATATATCTACAGCAAATACGTTGCTAGTGAAAAAGTCTCCATTAAGGATGAAAAGATTAAATTAGCAATCAGTAAATGGATTAGCAGAGCTCAAGAAAAATCCAATTACGATGAAGATATCGCTTATGAAAAGAAATGGGCAGATTATATCGAAACCCTTTCACAACAAAACGTTGAAAGAAAGCAACATTATTTGCAGTCTCCGGTGCTCTCATCTTAGCAGGCTGTGACGAAATCGAAGCTCGTCCAACTGATGATGAAGCCGCTGTTCTCGTTAATGAGGACGGTTCAAAAACAGATGTCTATGACAACATCAAAAGCGTACTCTATGATGCAGTCACAGGCAGCAAAGATGACCGTGTATTAACAAAATTCATGGAAATCGTTGGAAATGACCTTTTTGGAAAATATAGTGAATTAACTGCTGCTACAACAGACGATGCAAGATCAGCTTATGCTGAAAAGCATGCTAAGATCTTCGCAAAAGACAGCGATAGCGAACTTGCTACTAAGTTCTCTACTACAGTTGCAGCTATTAGAGCTAAACGTGTTGCAGACTTCCAAACCGAAGTTCGTAACCGTATTAACGAAGTCTTCTATAACCAAATCAAATCTGGTTCTTACACAGTAGATAACATCTTCTATGAAGAAAGACTCGCAATGGCTCATTACGCATCTTTATATGATATCGATCTCGGTGCTAACGCAAATCCAGGTTATGAATGGTATGAAGGTTACCTCACACCAGAACTCGATAAATATGATGTCTCTGGATTTATCCATTTAGATAGATATTCAGATTACATCGAAAGAAATATCGTTCCTGAAATCTATAAAGATAAATTAGTCGAAGAATATCTCTTCGATAACAACTACCCAATCTTCGGTAGATCATATGCTAGAAAAGTTAATATTATTAAGATTTCTAGAGATGACGAGCACAAAGATGTCGCTAGCAAGGTTATGAACTCCTATGTTAGCAAATACATCTATGATGCCGAAGCAGGCGATGAAAGATTATCATTTGATAGCTTAGGTAATGCTTGGAAAGGCTTCAAAGGATTAACCGCTAAAGGTGCAATCATTCCTTTAGATGCCGGTGAAGAAGCCGTCCTTACCGGAGCAGGCTACACCAAAGTTGGTCCAATCGATATCGAAGATATTGATGGCACAGTCCAACACTTCTCTTACTTCGCCGAAACAAAGATTGGCTTATTACTTGATCAATACAAATTAATTACTGAGGCTCAAGAAGGTAATAGATATGCCTCCGCTGAAGTTACTGAAGCAATTAATAAGTTCACAGGTAGCAACGCTCACACTAAAGAAGTCGGTTTAAGACTTGAATTAGCTAAACTTGCTGCTGAAGACTACACAACCGATGGTTGGTACGTCAAAAATGGTGGTTTAACAGACTTACCAACTGCTATTAGAGATAGATTATTCAACATCACAGTCTCCAATAACGTTGATAACTTCGCAGCAACTGATATGGAAACAAAAGGTTCCCATAGCTACGATAGAACTAAATACGTTCGTTATATCAACAATCACTACTACTTAACTCCAGCAGTCAGTGATCCAGATGGCTTATATAACTTTGTCATCTATAACGAAGGTGACTTCTATCTTGTTGAAGTTGTTGAAGCTCCTATCACTTCTAAATTAAGCGTCTCCAGCTCTAAAGGATATGCAACAATTAGAAGCAACGAAGGTCCTTTATTCACCGAAGGTGTTGCAAGAGAAATCGCAAAAGTTCTTGGTACTAAAGATTCATATGTTAATAACGCATATGCTTCCTATATCAAACAATACTCAATTGCATACCACGATCAATCCATCTACGATTACTTCAAGAATAAATTCCCAGAATTATTCGAAGAGGATTAATCAAAAATTATAATTGGGGAGCCATGCGCTCCCCTTTTCTTTATAATATAATTATTAATATATAAATAAGGAGGACATATCGATGCACGATAAAGATTGCTTATTTTGTAAAATAATCGAAGGTAAAATACCTTGCTCAAAGGTTTATGAAGATGATGATGTTCTAGCCTTTCTAGATATCTCTCAAGTCACTAAAGGACACACCTTAGTGATTCCAAAGGAACACTACGATAACTTCTTAACTGTTCCAAAAGATGTAATGCATAAGGTAATGGATGTCGCTCAAAGAATAGGACAAGCTGATATCGCCGTCTTAGGAGCGAAAGGTATTAATATCTTAAGTAACGTTAACAAGGAAGCTGGACAATCAATCTATCACTTCCATGTCCATGTAATTCCTAGATACATCGCTGACGAAGGATTCCAAATTACAATGAAATCTAACGAAGGAGATGTGGCGTTACCAGTACTTGCAGACTTAATTAAAAAAGAAGTCTGAAATCGCCTAAAAACACATAAAAAACGCAGGTTCTCAATTTATTGAGACAAAACCTGCGTTTTAATTTTGCAATTATTCAATATTAATGATGATTTTTTTACCAATTGAATTAAATATCTTTTCTAATTTAGCAAGGGTGGGGTTTCCACTTCCTTTTTCAATTTTAGAAATATCTGCTTGATCGACATTAGCGAGTTTCGCTAAATCAACCTGAGTTAGATTAAGATCCTCTCTTGTTTTCAATAAAAGCATTCCTATAGATTCGCTTAAGGTATGTTCTTTCTCACCAACTATTTCACCGCCAGCATAAATGCTCATAGCAGAGAAGTCTAATTGATCGTTCCAGATAACTCCATAGCCGCCCTTATCTAAATGGCCACTTAAAAATAATTCTCTGTCTTCTCTTAGTTTTCGTAGTTGTGGAAATTTATCAAATACACAAGACATATCATATCTAATAATTTTTCCATCTTTAAAGGTCATATCTAGTTTCACATCTTCTAAGAATTCAACTTTTATTGCTTTAACAAACATATTAATCTAACCCTTTCAATTGTTTAAACACTCCAGTCTCCCACATCAGCAATAATTCTTGCTGATATTTTTCAATAAATAATTTAACTAGTTTGCTTGCAGTAATAGGGAATTTACCATGAAGCTTACTCCCGTCATTTATTGAGAATACAGCTGCCATATTTCCATAAAATGCATGAATGTGTGGAGGATTATGTTCTTTATCACGTAAATACATCATTATTGTAATGCCATAAAAAACGCTAATTGTAGGCACCAACAATCTCCTTCCATAATTAAATAATATAGAATAAAATCCATATTATCAATTAATATGTTATATAATTCTTTTTTTATGAGGCAAAAATACTATCTATTTTTTGGCTTATAGAATGCTACGTTATCTAATGCCCAAACCTTTTCGGTAAATTCACCAGGTTGGACATTCGCTAAAGCTTTATCAAGGATCATCATTCTAGAATCCATCATATCGATTTCACTAAGAAGCAAAGCTTCTCTAGTAGCAGGTAATACAGGGCTACCAAATTCTAATTTACCATGATGGGCTAAAATCATATGTTCAAGAAGTAATGGGACTTCACTTTTAATGTTTAGGCCATCAACAATCTTCTTAAACTCAGCGTACATAATTGAAATATGACCTGCCAATTTACCTTCAAGAGTTACAGAAGGAGTTAGAGGATTTTCGTATTCAACAATCTTACCAATATCATGCATTAAAGCACCCGCTACCAAGATATCTCTATCCACTTGTGGATAAATCTTGCAAAGAGCATCGGCATCTTCCGCCATTGTGACAGAGTGATGAATTAATCCACTAGCGAATTCGTGGTGAATTCTAACAGCGGCAGGATATGAAATATATTTATCATAGAAATGATGAATAACAGTTTTGGTTACAAGTTCAACATCCTTATCAGTGAA
>CACYJD010000092.1 GCA_902774655.1 uncultured Erysipelotrichaceae bacterium
TAACAGCGAAGTGAGTCAAAATATCAACAGGATTCGCCACCAATAGGAGAATTCCTTCCATTTGAACTCTTCTAATTTCTTTTAAAATGCTTCTTAAAATAGCAACATTCTTATTAATTAAATCTAATCTAGTTTCACCAACTTTTTGAGCAGCGCCACTAGTAACGATAACTACTGCTGCATCTTTAATATCATCATAGGTTCCACTATGCACATCGATTTGCGTGCCACTATATGGAACACCATGTGATAAATCTAATGCTTCTCCTTCAGCTTTGTCCTTATTGATATCGATTAAGACAATCTCAGAAAACAAAGAGGAGTTGATAAAACCAAATGCAATTGAAGCGCCTACATTACCAACGCCAATAATTGCAACTTTCTTAATATTGACCATATGAAATACCTCACTTTCATTATAATGAAGTAAACTTATATTTCAATAAAACTGCATTCAATAAATTAAGAGGATTTATTTAAGTGAAATTCCTTCATTATTCAATAGGAAGTCCGCTCTTTTATAATATCTTTCGTATTTAAGTAATCTCTTTTTTAACGTTCCATCTTGGCAAGGAAAAGGTATAGACTCATCATTTGCAATTCTTTCTAAATTATATGAACCATTAATCTTCCATTTCTTTTTAAAGATCCCTGGCGTAATAGCGGCTTTAGGACAATTAAATGAGCAACCCATACACATCGCACAGTTCTTCCCAAACTTAATCTTTCCATCAGCAATAGTTATATTCCCAACAGGGCAGGTCTTTTCACATAGCCCACATTGAATACACTTATCGTAATCTACTTTGAAATGTCTTCCATTAATATGAGCAAACCACCACTCAATTCTAAATAATGGAAGGTGCCAACCTCTAAAAACGCTATATCTAACTTTATCGTATTCACCACGGATAATCTTATTAGTGTTATAGGTCACAAGTGCTCTAGCATATATCCACATATGTTTAGCCATCTCAGGACTATGTCTAAATATCATGTTATATGGCATTAAATAATGAAAATCTTGGATAACTTCATATCCCTTTTTTCTTAATATTCTCACTACTTTTCTAGCAGCGTGATCATTAAAATGAAGTGCTTCTCCGCTAGTTCTAAAAATAAATACCTTTTTGTCACCTTTAGGAAGTGATTTAGCAAATTTTACTACTACCTCCGGAGCGTTAAACGCATGAATTGGAAATCCTAATCCAATAATGTCAAAATCACCTATGTTTGGTATACCTACATTTGGATTTCCAATTGGAAACACCAAAGAACCTGCATCAAATTTGGATGCATAAGTTCTCGCAATAAGTTTGGTGTTTCCGGAACCGGAAAAATAGAAAATAAGCGACTTCATAGCTATTTTTTGTCTTCAAAGACTATATCAAACTCTTTATAGCTAAAGTCATCTTTATATATTTGTTCGTAAAATGGGGCAACCTTTGATAAAGGTCCATATTCCCATGGATTACCTTCTGCTACAAATGGTGACCAGAATCCACCAAATAAAATGGTGTATGGAGAAGCCATAAATTCATTTCCTTTATGGTCAACCCATTTTAGTTTGGTGTATAAATCACCCTTGGTCATAGTTTTACTTAAACAATGTCCGCCTCTAAATTTAGCGGCTTGTTCCATATCTTTAATATCAAGTTCTTCTTTAGGCTTATTCTCATCAAAACCATGATTAAGAATAAATCTATGCGCATAAAGATCTTTCATCTTCGCATCTGCATATGTTGGTGATTCCGCAAATAAAACCATATGCTTCCAGTCTTTTGGAATAGCATTGAATTTATCGTATCCACCATAATTAGCGTATACCTTATCATCAATTTTATTATTTACCCAATAAATTGGAGCATCTTCACATTTAAGTAATGGATAGAAAACCATCTTTCTAATCCAAGATTTAGGTAGGTATTTGGCAAACTTAAAGTACCAATGTTTTCTTCCCATTCTTACCCAGAATTGTTTAATCGATTCAGTTCTAAAATGGAGCCAGTTCTCTAAGATGTCTGAGTCCGCAAACCACATTCCGTGGAAGTTCCTAGTCATAATCCAGTTTGGGTCAAACAAATCTTTGATGCTTCTACCCATAAGTTTAAAGCCTTCATTTAAGACTTCATAACCACAGTTACGACAGGAGATTCCACCACCGATGTTATAAATTTGATTCCAGAATCCATCTAGTTTCTTTTCTTGATCATATTCAACTAAGTGACGAATCATAATGCCTGTATCGACATCAGTAATCCATTCATATGGCTCATCTAAAACTGTTTGGAACATAAGTCCAGAGCTTAAGTTATTTTTAAAAATATATTTATGAGCAACTGCTGTTTGTCTAACGGATACCCAGTTTGGTAACTCGGCATCTAAAACATAGCGTTCTGCTTTAATCTTGGAGTAAGAATAGTAATCATACGCACTTGAGATTAGTGGGTCGCCCACTCTTCCCCAAGGATGTTGTGGAGTTCTGTTGCCATATTCTGCTACAGTACCCATGTATAAGAATTTAATCTTATCGCTTCTGCCACTTTCTTTAACGGCGTCGACCATGTTTTGGGTTCCGCCTAAATTTGACTTAATAGTTACTTCACCATCAACTTCGCTTCGAGGTGGAATTAGTCCACCGAAATGAAATACATAGTCAGCATCTTTAACTAAATTTTTACAAACTTCTTTATCGGTAAGATCTCCGTAGACAAATTCAATTAAACCTTTATGTTTCTTATTAATCTTCTTAAGAAAAGGTGTAATTCTCTTTGGATTTCTTACTAACGCTTTAATTTTTAAATCTAGTTCAGACTTACCAAGTTGATTAATAACTTCTGAACCAATAGCGCCATTCGCGCCAGTTACAACAATATTAATGCTCATATCGATATTTTATTATATATAGAAAACTATGCCAAACGTATTATTAAGAATAATAAGGCTCAATACTTGACATATTTGATTAGTCATTCAAAATAATTACGGTTTAAAACTATGAAGAAATTGTATTTACTAGCGCTATCAATTCCTATGCTTCTAACAGGATGCAAAGGTCCAAATGAAAGACAAACACCTGTTGAACCAGTTGACCCCGTTGATCCTATTAGTGAAGATGTTACCGCTGGTAGTTTAAAAGAGGAAGAATTAGGAAAGTTTCCATCCCTACTCCTTAATAAATTAAAAACATTTAAATCATATAAGCAGGTATCTAAAGGCAACACAGTTGCTACAGTTTTTGGAATGGATGTTGATCAAAGTATCGATGTTACTGCTATTAAAGGCGAATATTCATATTTATATAACGCATCTCATTCCGATATTAAAGACACGGCTCATGTTGCGTATTATCACGAAAACGTAGCGGTTTCTAAAGATAAAGACACCGAATTTGAAAAGAGATCTTTAGATGAATACTTGAAAATCTACGGTACTTATCCATTTGAAAATACAATCGAAGGTTATTTATTAACTGATGGCGCAGTCAAGAGTGTCTCACGTACAAAAGTGAATGATGATTATAAATTCTCACTTGTATTTGATAAGGATAAATCCACTAATAACGTAGGTATTCAAATGCAAAAATTCGGAGGCCTTGATGAACCTCCTACTTTTGAAGAAGATATCAATATCGCTATCACAGTTAAAGAGGATTTTACTCCTATTACTTTGCAATTAAGCTCTCATTATACTGCGAAAGTTTTTCTACCTTCAGATTGTAAACAAAGCTACACTGTCACATACTCTGATTTTGATGAAACAATTGAAATACCAGGATTGAGTGATGTTCAATCATATTTCGATAACTAATATTTAATTTTCTCATTACTTATTCGT
>CACYJD010000093.1 GCA_902774655.1 uncultured Erysipelotrichaceae bacterium
GAATCTTTCTAAGGAGTTTAATAGATGTCTGTTACTTTCAACAACTACAATATTCATATGACACCTTTAGTCATATCTTAACAATTGTCAGAATTTCTATAAGAAATTATGGAAAATTCGTAGTAAATTTAATAATTTAAAAGGCGACCATAATCATTCCATTCACCATACATTTCGCCTTCTTTGGTTTTCTCTACTAAATGTTTAAGCGCGGCTTCATACATTTTTTTATCTAGCTTCTTATAAAACGCAACATTGTACAATCTAACCCTTTGGTATAGAGGTGGAAATTTCTTAAATTTGCTATATATCCTCGCCTCTTTTAATGCTTTTACAACATCTTCATCAGATTTAAATCTCATTGAAGGCAGCACTTTTTTACCTTTGCTAGTCATTAATCCCAACTTAATTAATCTTCTTGCCCTCTCCTTATTTAATTCAGTCCACGGGCTTCTTTTTCCTCTGGGTGAAAACCTTTGATAATTAACACCATCAATTTTAGTGTAGACACTATCAATCCAGCCGAAGCAAAGAGCTTCTTCAACAGCGTCTAAATATGTAAAAGTTTTGCCATCAGGTTTCATTCTTTTGACCTGAACGAAGCATTCTTTTGATTTTGAAGAATGGACTTCTAGCCAACTTCGGAATTCTTCTCTAGTTGTTATATTTAAAATGTTATTCATCTTTAAACTTCTTTATAAAAGTAATTCTTTTTGTTTTATCTAACCCACAAATTTCCTCGTAGAAATTATCAATACTTCCATACTCTTCACTTATAACATCAAAGGCTTTATCAAGGAATTCGGTCTTCGCTTTAAAATATTCCATAAACTCTTTTCTAAACTCTTTATCAAGGAAAAGAGCGAAGATCCTATAGGAAAATGGGATAATTTTATCATCGTTTGTTTTTAAAAAATCACTATAAATAGTTTCTTTTGATTCGCCTAATAAATTAAGAATTAAAGCACTTGTTATTCCGGTTCGATCTTTCCCAACAGTACAGTGAATATAAAACGGTCCTTCTTCATTAATTAAGACATCAAAAAGCTTTGTATAAGCATCTT
Organism: uncultured Erysipelotrichaceae bacterium; assembly: GCA_902774655.1. Lineage (GTDB taxonomy): Bacteria > Bacillota_I > Bacilli_A > RFN20 > CAG-826 > Fiminaster. The sequence goes on from CACYJD010000093.1 coordinate 1,065, forward strand.
TTCTTTTTGGAGAAACAAGCAAACGATAGTAATCAAAAATATCTGGCAACTTGTGTTCTTTTAACACTCGGCGTTTACCTTCTTTTTCACTGCTTGCACCCATCTCTTCCATATCAATTAATGAGATGTGAAAATTTTTAACGCCTTTAACATTAATATCAGGTTTATCGTTTCGTTCTTGACTGGTCCTTAAATCTATAACAGTTTTAATTCCTAATTTATTGAATAAAAGTTTCTTGTCCTTTAAAGATATATTATGAAGATGAGGACCACGAAAAAGTAATCCGTCTTTCAATTTACCTATAGGAAGTGGCCTAAAATTCTTCATAATTGTTAATAATGTTTTATTTGACTGTGAGTATATTAATAAAACCTGTTACCTTAAAAACTTCCAAACAAATTGCGTTCAAGTTACACACTTCAAGTTGTTTACCTTTTGCAACTAATTCTTTTTTCATAGCTAGGATTGCTCTTAATCCAGCAGAGGAAATGTATTCTAAATCTTTCATATCTAAAGACACTAAAGGTTCTACAACTGTTTCTTTCTTATAAGCTTCGGTTAACTCTGAAGAAGTTACAGTGTCTAATCTACCTTTAATTGCAATACACATTGCATCACCATGAGTAATTGTAATTTCCATTATTTATTCTCCGCTAAATTAATTTCAAAAATTGTATTGTTAAGACTTAAAACTCTCATATAAGTCATCTTATCGGTGAGTTCAGTAATTAACTTAATACCACTAGTTAAATACTGTTCACTATCATCATATTCGTATTTTGTGGGATCAAATGGCATTCCATCATCGGCAATCCTTAAAATTAGAACGTCATTGACTCGTCTTAAACTAACATCAATGAAGTTTCTACGATTATGGCGATATCCATAACTAATAATATTATTAACGATCTCTTCTGCTGCCAATCCAACAATTTGACTTTCACGCTCTTTAACACCATGTTCTTTAGCAAAGTCTGTTAATTCTTTAGATATTGTTGCAGCATTTTTAAGATCGTTTTCAAGTGATACGTCAAATACATCTGCATCGCCTTCTTCGAACATAAATACGCCATGGGTTTTAGTGCATTTATTATAGAAGAGTATGAAAACGTATGAAATTATTGCGGTTGCACCTTCTGTAATTACATACGCAATTGAATAACCCATAATTCCTTTAGAAAATAGCAATGCTAATGTAACTGGCACCACAATAATAAGTTCTCTTAAAAACACTACTATTAATGAAGGTAGGTTCTTCTCTATTGATGGATAATAGTTCATTGAGAATTTGTTGATGCTATAAGGAATAAATGCAATAACGTATATCCTAATTAATAGAGAAACATACGCCATATCTTCAGAAGAGTTATATCCAAATACGTTGCAATAAATACCTGGGAATATGGCGATAAACGCTGCTATTACCAAGGTAACTATAATGTTTATCCAGTAAATTTTTCGAGTTATTGATTTAAGTGAATAGTAATCTTTTTCACCATATAAAATGCCAACAATGTTTGGTATAACATTCAATATTCCACCACAGAATAAATCAAATACAAATACAACATTAGCGATAAGTCCAAAAGCCAATAAATCAACAGGTTCTACGATAATTTTTCCAATATAGATGTTAATCAGAAACATCTGAACAGCGGTTAAAATCATATTTAAACCAGATGTCGAAGATGATTTGAAGATGTTCCAAACACTTTCATTTTTAACCTTAAATGTGAAACTAAGCATTCTCTTATTGCTTTTTATATAGAAAGGTAAAACCACTAACGCGACAATAAAGCCTGCTCCTGTTGATAAAGCCGCTCCATACATACCCATGTTGTAAGGGTTAAGTAATTTTATGAATAAGACTTCTAATCCTACCTTAAATATGTTTGAAACAATAAAGAATATCGAAGATAATCTTGGATTATTATCAACCGCCATAAAGTTGCCTAGTAAAAGAGCAATAGTAATTACAGGATCAGTTAATAAATACATGAAGATAAACTGATAACAGTATTCGTATGATGCTTCACCGAAAAGTGATGCTAATGGAGCAGAGACAAAATATGCTATCGCAGCAAATACAATAGATATACCTAATCCAATAATAAGAGATAACGAGAATGCTTTTTTAGCACCTTCTAAGTCTCTTCTACCCAGTTTATTTGCGATTACAATAGAACCTCCAATACCAATAGCGAATCCAGGCGCTTGAATAATGTATAAGACAGGCATCGCTAATGATGTAGCGGAAAGAGCCTCCCCAGAAATCATATTGCCAATTAGAATTCCATCTAAAAGTGATGAGAATTGCATTGCAAAAATCATTAATATGGAAGGAATTAAGTAAGTAATAAATTTCTTACTGATTAGTTTTGTATTTCTTTTGAGTGTCATAAGTCTGTTCTATCAAAGAAGTCTAGAGTCAAAAGTGATTCGATTGCGTTCTTTAAGTATTCATAGTCTGTGATAGGCCACTTATATGAAAGATGATATAAAGCTTTATTTGTAAACTCGTTATCACTTCCAATAAATGAGTGGGTATGCATATCACTGCTAGAATATGAAATTAATGAAGAAACAAGCATACTCTTAGAATCATCCATCATGGTCTTTTTCATGGTTTCTAAGAACTCTTCATCAGGTACAACCTTAATATCAAATCCAAGTTCATTTAAGACATAAACAATGTCACCCATTTCAACCATATGAGAGTT
>CACYJD010000094.1 GCA_902774655.1 uncultured Erysipelotrichaceae bacterium
GATCATCTTAATGCCATTCATGGGTAAACTTGTTAATAAGTTTGGTAAGAAAGCCATCTGCGCATTTGGTTCATTCTTAGCCGCAGGCGCTAACTTAGCGTTATTCGGACTTGGTTTCTTACCAATTCCTAATGGCATCTTAAGTATCATCTTCTTAGCATTCTGCTTCTTTAGTGGATTTGGTTTATCAATCATTACCTTAGAAGTCTGGGCTTTAGCCACTGACGCTATCGATGATGTTGAAGTTAAGACAGGTAAACGTAATGATGGCACATCCTATAGTGTCTTTATGTTCTTCCGTAAGTTTGGTCAAGTTATTGCCGCTTTAGCAGTCAATGGTGCTTTATTAGGTATTCATTATCTTGCAGAAGATGGTTCTATTGACCCAGTAGCAATTACTGAAAACGTTAATATGTTCTATATCTTAGCCACTGTTATCCCAGCAGCCTTATTTGGACTCATGGGTTTAGTCATGACAGTGTTATATAGCTTATCTAAAAAGAAAACAGATGAACTTCAAGTAGCAAAAGAAAAGATGCTTGAAGAAAAACTCGCGAATAACGAAGTTGCAATTAACGAATAAAACCTCCTTATTCGTAATACTCCATGGGCGATCACTTATGTGGTCGCCTATTTATTTAAATAAAGCGCATTCGTATCCACTTTAGGGAAGAATGCGCTTTTACTATTAACTAATCCAATATCGCCTTAAATTACATCTTTTTAAGGTTTTTATAACGTGTAAATCTAATCTCAATTCCGTTATCCATCATAGGAGTGCCTTCATCAACGCAGACGAAGTTTTCATTCTTATCTAGATTAGGGAAGAATACTTCCGCTCCTCCATCAGCATTAACCTTGGTTAGATATACTTCATCTACATATGGTAGCGTTTGAGCGTATATACTCGCTCCTCCGATAATGAATACAGTTTCTTTCTTGCCGTGTTCTTTAATAATGTTAATGAACTCATTAAAGTCATGAACATTAATAACACCTTCATAATTATGATCTAAGTCTTTAGATAAAACGATATTAGTTCTATTCTTAAGAGGTTTACTACCTGGGAATGATAATAATGTATTCTCTCCCATCGCAACAGTGTGACCTGAAGTAGTTTCTCTAAAGAACTTCATATCTAAAGGTAGGTTAAAAAGAAGGCCATTTCTTTTACCTATACCAAAGTTAATATCACAATTAAGAATTGAAATAATCATATAGTTATTTATCTATTCATTTAAATTAGATAGCGACAGGAATCTTCTTATCTAATTTTTCGTATTCGTAGTCTTCTAATTTAAATGAATCAACGGTGAAGTCATAGAAATTAGTGATGGATTTATCCATGATTAATTTAGGTGCTTTGTGTTGTGGCTTTTCAATGATTTCTTTGACAATATCAACATGTCTATCGTAGATATGAGCGTCAGCGATAACGTGCACCAAAGTACCTGCTTTAAGACCACTTACTTGAGCGAACATCATAAGTAAGATTGCATATTGAGTAACGTTCCAGTTATTAGCGGTAAGCATATCATTACTTCTTTGGTTAAGAATACCGTTAAGAGTGTCACCACTAACGTTAAAGGTCATAGAATATGCACATGGATATAAACCCATTTCGTGTAAGTCTTGGAAGTTATATAAGTTAGTCATGATTCTTCTACTAGCAGGATCATGTTTAAGTAAATATAAGACTCTATCTACTTGGTCCATCTCTCCTTCTGGATAGATGTGTTTTTGTCTTAATTGGTAGCCGTATGCTTTACCAATAGAACCTGTTTCATCTGCCCAGCTATCCCAGATGTGAGAGTTTAATTCATGGATGTTATTGGATTTCTTTTGCCAAATCCAAAGTAATTCATCAATACATGATTTAAACGCTGTTCTTCTAATAGTAAGAATTGGGAATTCTTCTTGTAAGTTGTATCTATTAACAATACAGAATTTCTTCACTGTATGGGCAGGAGTTCCATCTTCCCAATGTGGTCTAACATTTAAATGTGTATCCCACACCCCGTTAGTGAGAATATCCTTCATATTTTCAACAAAAATTTGATCTGCTCTAGACATAGTTATTACCTCTTAATTATATTGTTATTATTTTAACAATATTATCTATTATTTAAATAGTAATTTTATAAAATTGTCATAGATTAATATCTAAATGAAAAGAGCCACGATTCGTGGCCCTTTATGATTAGTTATTAATCGAGATTAGTTCTCTTTTCTTCTAATTAATACTAGACCAACCCCAACAAGAGCAACTGATCCAATAATTATAAAGACGAAAGAGTTGTTTTGCTCGACATAAGAGCCAACATTAAGAGAAATTCTATTATCGGTAGGAGTTCTGGAAAGAAAATCATTACCTTCAACAGAATTAACTTCACTTATATTAACAAAAACATAATCATAAACTTCCCAGAAAGTGGTAATTTCTTTAACAGTACTACCGAAAGAAGTTTTAAGATATTTTTCTGCAGCTGGAACATTTGAAATTAATGTCGCAAATTCTGTTTTATATGATGCCCATGCTGTTGCAACATTTTCGTATGATCCAGAAGGATTAACGGATTCAGTTTTGTAATTATATTTACAATTTGAGTACATTGCTTCAACAAACTCGACAGCAAATTCTTTAGCTGGTGTAAGTCCTTCATCATCTTGTTGAGTGAACCTAATACAAGGTGTCGTATCATTCCAATAGAATTCTACAGTAAATAGACCGTCAGCAGAGACAACTGTATTGCCATCTACATCATTCTCAATATAAAAACCTTCATCATCACTTTCCAAAGGATAAAGTGTAGTAGGAGTATACCATTGAGTAACTTTATTTTGGTAAATATATATGACTTTTACTCGTCCATCTTTTCCGAGTGGCAAATCTTCAATTTTTGCAACACCATCATTTAAAACCAGAGGTTTTTGTCCCAACCAGCTCCAACCATAGTTGTCTGAACCCCAGTCTCCACGAATATAATAACCATCGTCAACATCTTCCTCATAATATGCGTAAAGATTGATATCGTCGTATTGAGTGCCAGATTCCCACCAATTTTTATGATTAGGATCTGTATACCAACCAACAAAGTGCTTACCGGATGGAGTATCATCTGGCACATCTGGAGACGATGCACAATTCATAAAAATTGTAGAGGTATTTGCGTTGTTTGCACCAGTATGTAATGTAGCTTTAACCCACCAACCAGCTCCACTAACAGTAAAATTCCAATTACCATCATCGGATAAAATTATAGTATTATCATAATAATTCAATGCAAATTGGTGTTGGATTCCAAAATTTCCATGACTTGAATCAGTCCAGAAGGCATCCCATTGACCATTTCTTTTCAATTGAGCATTTCCATAATCAATTGAATCTCTCTTTGCTTTCGTCATCTCAATAGTAATCCAACTATATTGAACACTATTTACTGTAACGGTTGAGTAGGAACTATTAGTAGCAACAGGGAAATCCGAATCTCGAGACATAGCTCTATCGGTTCCATCAAAATTAATAGTCATTCCATAATTACTTGTTAACCATTCACTACTATTAGTTAAAACGTTAAAACGATAGGTACCATTTACAGCTTCGGCATCTACTTCAACTGCTTCTTTTGTGGATCCAACGCCTACAAATAGAGCACTAGCAGCAGCGATGCTTAAACCGCCTACTAACATACTCTTAAAAAGTTTTTTCATATAGCAGTTAAATATATGAAAAGTTGTTGCTATATCGAGGCTTTGTCACAATTTGCCATTCTTTCTAATGATAAATAAAGACATACGTTTTTAACAAAAGTTCGAAAAAATCGAAATTTTCCCATAAGAAAAGACTATCTACTCACAAACAAATTTCGATAGTCTTTATAATCTCTACATCCTGAGTTTCAAGTTTCGGGAAGTTTGTAAAGATGTAGATATAAGCTTCATCTAGGTTAACTAGCAATTAGTTTTCTTTTCTTCTAAGAAGGAAGACACCACCAACAGTTACTAATGCCATTGCACTAATAGCAATAATTACAAACGAATTAAATGTAGTATTATTTTCTAAACCGGTATCTCCAAAGTAAGATATTGTCTTTGGTGTTACTTTATTTGCGGCAACTCTACCCATAAAGTCTTCATATCCTAATGCATCGGTATTAGCGTCATTAACGCCATATCTTTCAAGCACATAGTCGTATCTTTGTACCGCTAGATTTATATATCCTTTAACAGTATTATCATCATGTTCATAATGCGCTGCATTCACAAATAAATTAGTAAATGACTCGCCATATTGGTTAGCTAATGCATCATATCGATCAGCCATATTTCCCCATATTGCTTTCGTACCAGTTGAGGTTGTAGTACATCCATTTTTATTGAAATCTTGAGCCCATTCATCTGCATCTGCAGCAACAGGATCGTTAATATAAAAGGACTTAGAACCTCTATCATAATAAATAGATGCATATACTTCATCTTCACCAATATATTGAATTGGTTGCTCATACTCGGATGTTCCAGGGACTTGTTCCCAGTTTCCTTTCGCTATAAATAAACTACTTTCAAATGTACCGAGAGAAAATGATGCTTCCCCATATTCTTTGTCTCCAGAGGATAAAACATAAAATTCTGAATATTTTTTCAATTTATATGTTCCATAATACTCAGGGTGAGTGCTATCATTTATTTTAAAATCAGAGAAATTCTTATCAATGTATTTCCACTCGGTATCAGAACCCTTATAACGTAGTGTTGGATATCCAACGTAAGCATTATTTTTGCTTACTGTGTCGTTCCATCCCCCGATAACAATATTTGCATTGTCCTGATAAGATAAATTTACTGTTTGATTCCATTTGCCCCAAGATAAGTCACCTTCGGCCCAAGGGCTTGTTTCCCACTTTTCTTGTGAATACCAGTTACTATATCTAACTGCGATCATTCCTTCAGGATTAAAGTTAACTGTATACGAAACTTGAACAACTGTGACATTTTGTCCACCATAAACATATGATCCCCAACCTTTTTCGCCAGTTGAATCATTGTAAAAATATACACTAAAGTTTTGTCCACCTTCGTTAGATCCCCAGGAACCTGCAGTTGTATCTATTGTAATAGTTCCGCTAAATGCAGCATCAACTTCAACAGCTTCCTTGCCTTGGGCTAATCCTGCTACTCCAGCGACACCTAAGCCAAGTGCTAATCCTAATGTAATAAATATGTTTCTTTTCTTCATAAAATTTTTATTCGTTATAAATAGTCCCTTATAACTACGTATCCTTTCTACGCTTGGATAAACATGTTTCTGACTATCAACAATAATGTTGGGATTACTTATTCCTCTTCACTACGAATGAGTAATAAGAATGCAAAATATTTATGTAAATATACAAAAATATCCGCATATTGAAACTTATACTAATAACTTACACCCCCCCCCGACTTGTCAATAAGCCTCAAAGGGGTGATTTCTTCGCTATTTTGTTTGATATATTCTCACTTTTTGATAATTTAAAATGTCAAATATTGCCATTATTACGACATAACGATAATAAAAAATCAAAATAATCAAATAAAGATATACGTTTTGAATATTTATCTATATAAAAAGCAGCGACCTCCGCTTAAAGAGATCGCTACTTATCTATTTACTTATCTATTAGTTCCAACCAGGTGTGACATATGTATAAGTTCCACTGCTTAGGTTAACATCAGCGGTCATCGCATTATATGCGTTAGCCCACACTGGATTAGTTGTACCGCTAGCGAATCTACCGCACTTAAGTCCAGTGGCGGTGCCATCAAGTTCTAGAGTGAGTACTGAACTGCCATCATAGTCACAACGAATCCATTGGCCATCACCATAGTTACCACCCCAAACCCAGGCAAAGATAACTGCGCTATCATTACCTAACCAATTAGGGTTACCTGTAATGGTATATTCATATAGAGTTGGCTCTGGTGGCGTATCAGTATAGACATTTACATCAACATAGATTGGTTTCGCTTCTTCATCAGAGAGCATAATCTTGGTTGTACCTTCAGCAATACCGCTTAC
>CACYJD010000095.1 GCA_902774655.1 uncultured Erysipelotrichaceae bacterium
ACTCGACGATAATGGCTACTTATTTGGTAATGAAGCCTATGATAACGGATTTAAGTTTGTATATTTAGGCAGCGCATTAGATGTAACTCATCCACATATATTTGAGACTATTAGTCAATCTCTCAACTATGTTGAATGTCATGATAATGCGACTCTATTTGATAACTTGGTCGCTAGCGGTAGTGACGCTGATGATCAAATATTTAGAAGAGTTAAACTCTTTAATAAAGTTTTATTACATAGTTTTGGTATTCCATTCATTCATAGTGGACAAGAAATTGGATTATCAAAATGCGGCCACTCAAACACATATAACGAAGGGGATAAATATAATCAATTCGATTATGATGTGTTGGACGAAAGAGTCTCTTTAGCGGACTCATTTAGACACTATATCCATCAAAGAAAATCGATGAAAATCTTTACTCTTGATGATAAAGAATACATTAAAAATCATGTTGAATTCATTAAGATTCAAAAAGCATTTATGATTGAAATTGATGATGAAAAGAACGATGAATTCTTTAAGATGATTGTAAATCCTAGTAACGAAACTATTTATTATAGTTTTGATACTGAACTTGAATTATATTCAATTGATAGAATTGATAATCATAGCCTTGAAAAGAACGCTATGATATTCCCAATTACTATGAAGATATTCGTAGATAAAGAATAGGAAGTGAAACCAATGAGAAAATTGTTTCAATATTTGAGAATCTTATTAACAGTGGGAATAAAAATCTTATTCATTAATTTATTCTTCACTAGAAAGTACGCTAAACATCCTGAAAAATATCCTTTAAAGGTGAGATATAATCGCTTAAGAAAAGAGATTATTGATGTCTTTAAAGCTTTCCATATCGAATTAGACGTTAAAGGTTTAGAATATCTAAACTCTCCTGGTAAAAAGATTGTTGTGTCCAATCACTTATCAATGATTGATCCACTCTGTTTTATCTATTTAAGTGAAGAACCTATTGTTTTCGTTGGTAAAAAGGAAGCTTTTGATGTTCCTATTTTAAGAACCGCTCTTAAATCAATTGGATGTATCCCAGTGGATAGAGAACACCTATTTAACCAAATAGGAACCATCAAAGATATTGTTAAGAAAACCAAAGATCCTGAAGACGCTAATATGGGTATCTTTATTGAAGGTACTAGAAATAGACACCCAGGTAATCCTACTCTTGAATATAAAGATGGCACTGCTAAGGTATGCCAAATGACCAAACAAGATATAGTTCCAATAGTGCACTATGGAACATTTAGAATTCTTCATAAGAAGATTCATATGAAAAAATATCCTGTCCAAATTAGAATTCATAAACCTATTAAAGCTGAAGAATATCAAACAATTGATCCTAAAGTTTTAGCAAAATCACTTGAGGATATGGCTAACAATGAATTACTAGAACTCAGAAATATCGATACTCAAATTATAAAAAACGCTAAGCTTTCTAAACATCAAATGTATATGAGCTTAGCGATTAATGAACCTGTTAAACAGATTGAATCTAATTAATATTTCTTCTTAAACCTTTTGGATATAAATTCTTTAATTGTCCATCAACAAAATGTGCTATTCCGATAGCCATTTTTTTGTATGTGACTATATAAAATTCATTCTCAAGTTTATCGCTTATCCTAAGTGATTCACCTCTAATGAATTTTATAGCGTCATCTATATTTATTTCATATTTATATTTATAGTTATTTTCTACGTGTGAGTAGTGGTGAGAAATAACTTTTTTACCATCCTTAATTGTGTCCACGAATAATCCTGGTCTGAGGGATAAATCTAATAGTCTTTTATCAATAGATAAATTAAGTTCATATTCTTCGATTTCTTTCTTGCCCGATTTAGATAATACGTTTCTAGTAAATATATTCTTATTATCTTTATATTTAATTAATTCGCCTGGTTTTCTAATCTTAGCGATAAAGTGTCCTTCTCCATTAAACATCGAAGGGAACAAATGAATAGAATGATTATCATCTGATAAATACGCTCCTTCGATTGTAGGAACATGTTCTAAAATAGCGTCAGTAGTGGACAATAGATGTTTTATAACTTCTTCATCTTCTTCGTAACTATATGAACAAGTGCTATAAATCATTTCTCCACCAGATTTAAGCATAAAATAAGCATAGGAAATGAGCTCTTTTTGTATTTCTGCACATCTAATAACCTTCTCATAAGTCCAGTCATCTTTCATTAAGTCGGATTTTCTAAACATTCCAGATCCACTGCAAGGGGCATCAAGAATAATCTTTGTGAATGTATTTTCATAAGATTTATAGATACGCGAGAAATCTAGGCTTGTAACAATAACGTTAGATAATCCCATTCTTTCTACGTTACTAAGTAAAGTTATCGCTCTACTTTTAGATAAGTCGTTAGCAATAATTTGACCTTTTCCTTTTGATTTGAGGGCAATACCTGTTGTTTTTCCACCAGGAGCAGCACAAATATCAAGCACTAAATCGCCTTCCCCATAGTCTAATAAATCCGCGACAATCATCGCACTTGGTTCTTGGATGTAGTACGCACCTAAATCGTGGTAGATGTGTTTACCAAATTCATATTCATTTTTGTTATATAAAAATCCGTTTTCCACAACAGGGTGAGGAATGACATTTGGAAACTCATTGATAAATGCTTCTTTTGATAATTTTGATGCATTTAAAAACAATGCTTTTTTCTCTTCTTCATTAAATGAATTAATTAGTTTATTAATGAAGTCATTATCTAGATATTTTTTTAGATGAGTTTTAAAATCCATAGTTTTATTTTAATAAAACGCTTAATAAAAGGCATTAATTATTCTTGTTAAATGACCTCATAATTTAAAATTATGTTTTTCATCTTTTAATATAAATAAGAATAGTGTGATAATATTAAATTATGAATAAAGTTAGTAAAATAATTCTCTTTTTATCTTTCGCTTTGGTTTTATCAAGTTGCCAAAGAAGAACTTTTACTGTAACTTGGGAAAATTACGATGGAACTGTTCTTGAGACAGATGAAGGTGTACTCAATGCTGAAATGCCATCTTATGATGGCACAACACCCACCAAACCTAGAACAGAGATGTATACATACACATTCTCTGGTTGGTCACCAACTATTAGTGCTATTAATATGGCTGATCAAGTTTATCGTGCTACCTTTACTGAAAGTCTAAATAAATATCGTGTAGTGTGGAAAAATAGTGATGGTCAGGTTTTAGAGACTGACAATAACGTTTCTTACGGTGAAACACCTCATTATGATGGAAGAACTCCTACAAAAGAGAGTTCAGTTTCAACTGATTATACATTTGCTAACTGGAGCCCAAACATTGTTCCATGTACTGGAGCAGCTGAAGAGATTGTTTATACTGCTGGATATAGTGAATCTCCAAGAGAATATTTAATAACTTGGAAAAACTATGATGGTAGTTTTATTTATTCTGAATATTGTGCTTATGGAACAACTCCTGTTTATGGAGGAGAAACACCTACAAAACCTAGAGATCAACAATATACATATACATTCTCTGGTTGGTCTCCTGCAGTTGGAAAAGTAACACAAAGCCAAGAATATACCGCAACTTTCGATAAAAATTTAAGGTCATACTCTGTTTCTTGGCTTAATTATGATGGCGAATTACTTGCTGATGAACTTGTTCAATATGGTGATACTCCAGTTTATAAAGGAGAAACACCA
>CACYJD010000096.1 GCA_902774655.1 uncultured Erysipelotrichaceae bacterium
TCATATTCTTCAGTAACTTTTTGGACTCTTTCGTTCTTCATATCTTCAAAACGTTGGTCTTTAGTTACTTCAAATGCTGTCTTATAGTTAACAAATGTTGCGATTAATTTATCTCTTTCCGCTAAAGGTGAGCACACGGTTACTTCGTGAGCATCTTTAAATGTTGCTTTGGAGTAATCAACTGAGAAGGTGATTTCATCGCCTTCTTTAGCGTTTTCATCAACAAAGACAAATAATTTAAGTTTATTTGCTTCCACTAAAGCGAGATGGACATCATCTTTATGCTCTAGTTTAAGAATCTTAGCTTTAACATTACCTTCACCAACTCTAAAGGCGGTTAATGGAAGAGTAATGGTACCTTCTTGTAATAAATCAACAGCAATACTATCTGGTTTATTAATTGTGCCAAATAAGGTAAGTTTTTCATTTTCGACTTTAACTGGAAGGACGTTATCTTCTGGAATTGCTGGAAGAATAGTCATTTCAGTATCGTTATCAAATAAATGAATCTTTGTAGTGTCAATCTTAGCTTTAATAATATCGCCTGGAACATGTCCAAGTTTACTTGGGGCTTTGATAATAATTGAGGTTTGTGTTTCTCCTCCTAAGCCACCGACTTCTTTTAAATCACCATAGATAAGTGTTTCATCACCAAGTTCTTCGAAGTGGGAAACGATAACGTTAATTGTGCCTTCACCATCTTCATCCACTGCAGCGACGTTTTCACATCTAAAGCCAAGTGTAACAACCTTTTCACCAGTTAAATACTTACGTTCTGCTTTAAGAACTTGTTCTTTAGTGAGGAAGATATCAGGTTGTTCAGCATCCACAAAGTGAACTCTAACTTTGTCTTTCTCTTCTAATAGAGTGACGTTAAAGAAGTTCATTTGAGGTGTTCCGATAAATCCAGCAACGAATTTATTTACTGGATGATCATATAAGTTTTGTGGAGAGTCAATTTGTTGAACTCTACCAAGTTTCATAACGACTACTCTTGTGCCAAGAGTCATAGCTTCGACTTGGTCGTGAGTAACGTAAATGAATGTTGTTTTTAGTTTTTGGTGTAACTTAGAGATTTCACTTCTCATTTGAGAACGTAGTTTAGCGTCTAAGTTTGATAATGGTTCATCAAGAAGCATAACCTTAGGATTACGTAAAATAGCACGTCCTAAGGAAACACGTTGTCTTTGACCACCAGACATGGCTTTTGGTTTTCTATCAAGATAATCTTTTAAGCCAAGGACTTCTGCCGCCCACATGACTTTCTCATGAATCTCTGCTCTTGGGGTCTTTCTTAATGTAAGACCAAAAGCCATGTTTTCATAAACAGTCATATGCGGATAAAGAGCGTAGTTTTGGAAAACCATCGCGATATCTCTATCCTTTGGCTGCATATCGTTAACTAGTGTATCACCAATATAAAGTTCACCAGAAGAAATGTCTTCTAGACCTGCGATCATTCTTAATGTTGTGGATTTACCACAGCCAGAAGGACCGACGAATACGATAAATTCGCCATCTTTAATTTGCATATTAAAGTCACTAACGGCCTTGTGACCATTTGGATAGACTTTATAAATATGTTCGAGTTTAAGTGAAGCCATAAATAATTTCTCCTTTTAACCTTTAACCGCACCACCGGCAATACCTTCAACGTAATAACGTTGTAACCAGAAGAATAACGCGGTAATAGGTATTGATACAAGAACTGCGCCAGCGCAGAATACGCCATAGAAGTTAGGATCTGCTACGATACCTTGTAAACCAACAGCGACTGTATAGCCACTTGGTGGTAAGCTAGCATTCTTAACGATATAACTACCAAACATGAAGTCACCCCAAGGTCCAGTAAATGATACTAGGATGGTGTAAATAATGATTGGTTTTGATAATGGAAGAATAATCTTCCAGAATACTGTATTTTTAGAACCACCGTCGATAAGGACAGCTTCATCAAGGCTCTTTGGAATAGTGTCAAAGAAGCCTTTCGCAACGTAGTAGCTCATCGCACTACTAGCGGTGTAAACAAGGATTAATGAATAAATGGAATTATTCAATCCAAGTAATTGCAAGATATAGAAAACAACAAGCATTCCAAGGAAGCCTGGGAACATACCTAAGATAAGAATTAATTTCATGATACCTTGTCTACCGTTGAATCTTAGTCTACTTAATGCATAGGAAGTCATAAGAACTAAGATGGTTTGTAATGCAGCGGTAAATAAAGCAATTACAAATGTATTAATCCACCAGTTAAAGAATGGTGTTGTATCTTTATCTGTAAATAGTTTGGCATAGTTAGCCCAAGTAGGATCTGTTGGGAAGAAGTTAGATGGATTAACTGTGCTAGAGAATGATTGAGCGATTAAGTAGATAAATGGGAGTACCCAAATAACACTTATGATTGAAAGAATCACATAAGTGATTACACGAGAGGATTTCTCTGCAAAACGTTTACTTGCGTGTTTTTGTTCAGCCATTATTGGAAGTCCTCCTCATTCTTAACTGCATTACTTCTACCATAAGAAATAAGCGAGAATATAGCGATAATTACGAAGACCAAGACGCCTAAGGCACAAGCAACAGCAAAGTTTTTGGTGTCACCAGTCATGGACATCTTATAAATCCAAGTAATTAAAATATCGGTCTTACCAACATCACCAAAACCAAGTGAGCTTAATTGCATACTTGGATTACCTCCTGAAAGGAGGAAGATAATATTGAAGTTGTTAATATTACCAATGAACTGACTTAATAAGTAAGGTCCGGTAATAAATAACATGTAAGGCAATGTAATTGCGCTAAACATCTTGAATGGTGAAGCACCATCGATTCTAGCGGATTCATATAAGTCTTCTGGAATATTCATTAATAAGCCTGAAGAAATAAGCATTGTGTAAGGCACGCCTACCCACATGTTAACAATAATAATAATAATACGCGCGAGCATAACGTTATCAAATGTCTCTTTACCTGCAGTAACCCAACCCCAAGATCTAAATAGTTCGGTTAAGATACCGTTACTTGAAAGCATTTGGTTAATGAGAAGTAAGCTAACGAATTGAGGAACAGCAATTGTAAGAATTAAGACTGTTCTCCAAAGTTTTTTAAGTTTAATGCCTTTCTTATTAATTAATAAGGCGATTGCCATACCTAAGAAATAGTTGGTGAATGTAGCGATTAAAGCCCAAATCATTGTCCAAGCAAGAACTTGTAAGAAGATAGTACTTAATCCAACACTACCGTTACTTGTAGCGCTAAAGAATTGACCATAGTTATCAAAACCTGTCCAGTCGAATAATGAGAAGTGTCTACTGGAATAGTTTGTGAATGATGCAATGATCATAAACACAACAGGAATAACGGTGAAACCAACTAGCCCAACCATTGGAACGGCAAGAAGTAATGTGTGGTAATCTTTGTTGAGAATGTCATCAAAGAATTGACCATCTTTACTAACCTTACCAACTAACCAGTTATCTTGAAGTGATTTAGCATCTCTAATGGAGAAATACCAAAGCGCTACAAAGATAATCATTAAAATGAAGATAATGATTGAATATAGAAGAATTTGGAAGGAGAAATCACCATTAACAAATGATAATGTTTCACCTTCATAAACATCCACTAGATATCTAGCGTCATTTTGGGAGAAGGAGCCTAAACTACCAAGTTTACCTAAGTAAGGTCCTCCAAC
>CACYJD010000097.1 GCA_902774655.1 uncultured Erysipelotrichaceae bacterium
CAGGTAAGGGTTCTGAGGGTGTTATTGTCGATGTAATTCATGGGGAATTTACATATTTCCTCCACTATACTGAACAAGGAGAAGAAGCAGGTTTCGAGCCAAGTAGTGGTTATTCTGTCATGTTCCTTGATAGTCAAACACCTGCTCCAGAATTAACTGCTTCCATTAGCACTAAAGCTGACTTCGATACTAATATTATTCACGTTACTTTAAGCACCAATGGTGATCCATATAACTTAATCACTGATATTAAACTTATCTTTACGCCAGTTGATAAGATGCCTTTAACTGCTATTACGTTACAGCCTATTTATGACACTGTTCAAGACGTAACAATTCCAACTAATTTAAGTTATGACTCTGAATTTGATTGGTCTTTACAATATTTCCGTAATGGAACTGTCACTACTAATGAACAAAGAATTCAATTCGTTGAAAGTACATATGGTGTAACAAATTTCGTTAGTGATTTTAAGAATTATTATTACGCTGATGCTGATTTAGGTAACCATAACTTAATCCCATTTAAGATTGAATATTATGATACACATGATAGTTATAAAGACTTTACTTTAGACATTAATGGTACTGAGTATACTCTTAGCAAGTTTAGAAGTGGTGCATGGCAATTTGTTGATATAGGTGAAGCAGTGCCTTTCACAATGAATATCAAGTTATACGCTAACTTTAACAATACTTCTATAGAGCGTGAACTCGTTTTAGAGAAGACTGAGTCATTAGCCGGAGAGGGTTCTTCACCAATTATTATTGGAGCGTGGATGAACGGCAACGAAGCAATTGATAGTAAGATTGACTTAACTTATTTGTACTTTGTTAATAGACGCACTGATATTAGTAGCATCACAATTACTGTTGCTAATCACGAAGATCCAACTGAAACTGTTACATTTAGCACTTCTATTTCAGCAGTTTCATATGATCCTGTGTCATACACTATGGACTTTAATGATTACATTGATGAACATCTATTCTTACAAGAAGGTTTAGTAGATATCACATTAAATTATGTTATTAGAAGTACAAGCGAATCGATTGATGTCGTTGTTGCACGTGCTTTTGATATAGATTTCATTTCATAAACTTAGGAGGTATTTTATGAGCGAAAAAGAAAGAAAAGCTGGTAGCGAAAAGACCAGAAAGATAGTTCTCTGGATTCTTTTCGGAGTAATGGTTGTCATCACAGTCCTCGGATTTGTCTTTGCTAAAGACATATTCGGTTGGAGCGAATTAGTTGATGACGGTGAAGGAGGCACAAACATTGTATGGCATGGCTTCTTTAGACAAATCTTCTCCGATAACGCTACAATTCAATATTTGGCCAGCCAATTAGTGCCAAACCTTGTTAAAAGTGTTCAAATTATTACAATTGCTATTGCGTTAGGAATCTTAATCCACTACGCAGCAAAGTTAACATTCCGTTCCAAAAAAGGCGTTACCATTTCTAGATTATTGGTTAACTTCCTTAAATGGGTCATTGCTATTGCAACAATCTTCTTCATCTTAGATGCATGGGGAGCTCCTGCAACCGCAATGCTTGCAAGTGCTGGTGTTGTTACATTAATCATAGGTCTTGGTTCTCAAGCCTTAGTCGCTGATATTTTAGCGGGTGTCTTCATTGTCTTTGAAGGTGATTTCCAAGTTGGAGATATCATCATCATTGATGGATGGAGAGGTGAAGTACAAGCTATCGGAATTAGAACCACTAAATTAATGGATGCTGGTGGAAACGTTAAGATTGTTAATAACAGTGAAATTAAGTCCATTATTAACCAAACCAAGGAATTATCCGTTGCTAAATGTTATGTTGGCATTGGTTATGAAGCTAGAATTGAAAACGTTGAAGAATTAATCGCAGATAATATTGCAAGTTTCAAAGAAAAGATTCCTGCAATCGTTGAAGGCCCATTTTACATGGGTGTCAGCGAATTAGCGGAAAGTTCCGTCAATTTACTTATCATCGCTAAATGTAAAGAAAACGATATTTATCAAGTTGAAAGAGACTTAAATAGACAAATTAAGATTCTCTTCGATGATAATAACGTTAATATTCCATTCAACCAAGTTGTTGTTCACATGGGTGAAGAAGATAAACCTAAAGAAATAGTTAGCAAAAAGACTATGAAGAAGGCTGAAGAATTCACCACTGAACAAAAAGAACAAACAAAAGATATCGAAATCGAAAAATAATTAAATACCTCTTTTAGATATCAAAGACGCCTATGTTTATTGAATTTACATAGGCGTTTTTTTATAAAAACATATAGGTTCTCAAAGATTTAGGACAAATGTCTCATTGTTATATAGTTTTATTAGTCGAATCAAGCTCCATCAAATCGACTTCTACTGCAACGATGCGAGTAGGGCAGTTTTTATTATTTATTCTACTAACCAATAATCTAATTGTTTCTTCACCAATAAACTCTTTATTAACCACAAACGTTGTAATTCTAGGAGTGAAATTAATTGATTCGCTTACACCATCAAAACCCACAACTGCAACATCTTTAGGAACATCATACCCTAATTGATTAAGTGCGATAATCGTTCTTCTAGCAATAAAATCGTTACTGCAAATGATACAATCAGGAAAGACTTTTAGTTTTTTGATTTTCTCGCCAAGTAAAACTGTATCTCCATAATCGAAAGTCGCATCATCTTCTAATATATCATTCTCGCGATTATGATCTAATCCGCTTCTAACAATGCCTCTTAGCATGCCAACATATCTTTCGTGGAAACTTAAGCAATGATGATAATCACCTATATATGTAAAATTTTTAAAGTTATTACGTGTTATTAAGGTTTTAGTGAAATCTGATATCGATTTTTGGTCGGTTGAATTAATTAAATCAAATTTCCTATTATTTGGCTCAAATGTGTGACCACAGAAATCAATAAACGAAATTGGCATTTTTAATGCTAAGAGTTTATCAATTAAGCTTTCCTCAAAACACTCGATAGCAATTATTCCATCAGCTTCGATGCTTCTGATGTAATTCTTTATTGTTTCAAAAGAAGTTTTTGCGGAATTGTATGTATATTCAAAAAAATCGTAGTTATTATCGTAACAATAGTTTTCAATGCTTTTTACTAGTGGCACAAAAAAGTTCATATTATGAAATGGTTTGCCTGATAAAAGTAATATCCTATATTTTTTTGATTTAGGAATTGCGTTATTAAAAGATTTATAGTTCATTTCCTGGGCTTTTCTTATAACTTTTTCTTTGGTCTTTTTTGGAACATATTGTCCATTCAAAGCCTTAGATACTGTATTTCTAGATAGCCCAAGTTGAGCAGCGATATCCTTAATTTTAACAGCCGTTTTCATATCTTTTATATAATAACTCAAACCAATAAAAATAATAAAGATAAATTTTTACAAATGCACAAATGTTTAAACAACTAATATGCAAATGCACAAATTTTTTATTACGCGTTGAATAATATACGCGTGAAAGGATACACTCAAAATATAAAAGTAGTTTTTGCAGTTTATTATACTTATTTTTTAGCTGTCGAAACTATAAAGCTCAATAGGAGACAATAGCATGAAAAAACATTCTCTATTACTTAATGCCTTTTGGACATTGGTGCTTTCTTGCTCCCTCGTATCATGTGGAAATTCT
>CACYJD010000098.1 GCA_902774655.1 uncultured Erysipelotrichaceae bacterium
TTAGAATTAGGAGTTGTAATCGATATTGATACATCAAGTCCAATGATTTTACAAAGTTTACAACATACAACTATATCTAATATCGCAACTGCTATTGATACATTAACAATTGGTGAAATCTTTGATACTACTGGAAATAAACTTCTAACTGCGCTATCAGGTTCCACTCTTGATACTGTCGGAGACGATATTAATAACGTTCAATTCCAAGACATGATTGAAATCAATGATGGCAGTCCATCTATCTTGAAAGCAATTAAAACATTTACACTTGCTAATATCAGCACTCAAATCACCACTTTAAGAATCAAGGATATCGTAACAGTGGGTGATAATAAGTTCTTGAACGCACTTCCAGATGACACCACCGTTGATAACATTGGTGCAAACTTAAATAACCTCAAGTTACAGGCGAGCCTTATGGTGATTCTACAATCCAACCAATTTGGAAATATATGCTTAAAGATAAAACTACCGGAACATATAAGCACGATTACAAGATTACTGAAATCAGTGCATTAATGGAAAACATGAAAGAAAATGTTAAAACCGCAACACTTAATCAATTGGATGCTGATGGATTAATCGATGTCGATGATTTATTACTTGCAAAACCAATTCCATTAATGGGTAAAACTGTTGGTGAATGCACAATCAGTGAATTCATTACATACGCTGCTGCAGCACTCTAATATCAATATTAATTCAATCAAAAATTGAGGGGCGAATAACCTCTCAATTTTTCAAAATTTTTACTATATAGTCCACTATTTTGGACTTTTGTCTCAATTATTCGGTTCTTAACGCAACAACTGGATCTTGAGTAGAAGCTTTCATTGATGGAACCAATCCGGACAATACATTTAATACGATTGACAAGAGAATCATGATGAGAGCTGTTGGAATTGCTAATACGGCGATTCTGCCAATATTGAATGGCAATACAATTAGGTTGATAATCGCAGAAATACCATAGGTAAGAACTACACCTAGCACTCCACTAGCAGCGCCAATAATCAAACATTCAGCAATGAATAAGCGGGAGATATCAAGTTTACGTCCACCCAAAGAACGAATGACACCAATTTCTTTAACACGTTCCATTGTAGAAATATATGTAATAACAGCAATCATAAAGCATGAAACAACTAAAGCTAATGATGTAAAGACAATTAAAGCAATAGTAATTGCAGTTATCATTGTGTTAATAACGTTGATGATTAATTCTATTGGATCACTATATGTTAATTCGGTACGATCTTCAAAATGTAAAATCTTTTCTCTTGGTGTTCCTTCAAAAACTTTAATATCAACTTCTTTATTCCATTGATCTAAATAATTAGTAACCTTATCTTTGCAATCAAAATCCTTTGGGAAAATTTGAATGTTATATGGCAACTCTTCGTATTTATATTCTTCAGGAACTCCTAATGCGTTATTTACAGGTTTAACTGCTAAACCACATAAACCTCTAAGATGTTGTTGGTCTCTACCGATATTGTTTGCGGTTCCTAAACCAAGCATTGATGAAATTAGCGAGCCGTTATTTGAGTTTAATGCTCCTTTAATTTCAGGCACTTCAATTGGATTATCAGGGTCTTTATAGGAAGTGTAATCGTAAGTTACATACGCTCTATATCTATCTTGATCTTTACCAGAAATAGTTAAGTATTTGTCGATATGTGCCTCAAAACCAGTTACTGGATCAGTGATGATTTTACTATTAATAGAATCTGCCATCATTTTTGCAGTTAATGCAGGGGTGTAATAAATACCTCTAGCTAAACTACCAAATCTTAATGTTGGTTTTGGTTTTAAAATACCCACAATACGCATATCCATAGCATTACTAGAATCATTAAGTGCAGCATCGGCATGATACATATTCGCAGTAAGTTGTTTTGTACTTCTTTCGTATGTAGCAACACTGTAACCACCTAGAGTAACTTCCATTGAAGAAGTAAAGCCAAATTCAATAGGTGTGTCTCTTAATTTACCACTCCAAGTGCCATAAAATGGGTCAGCTGGATCAGCATCTCCGACACGGCTAAATAATGGGGAGAATTCAAATGTATCATTAATAGTTGCGGTCATTTGAATCATATCTCCAATTGGGTTATATACACCTTCAAATGTAATATGCCCGACATTTGGATCGTCATAACTAAATGTAGCAACTTCTCTAGTTTCGGTTCTATATTCCCATATTGAATCATGAGGGAAATATTTAAATTTCTTGTTCAAAATAGTGTCAAAACTAAACTTAGGGTCATAATCATATTCCGCAATCTTTTCTGGATCTGGGTTTTCTTTATTTTCTTCAATTGCTTTTAAAGCAATATTCATAAATGATTTTTGATCATAGAACCCAAGTTGTCCAAGTAAGATATCAGTTTCAGTTTGTTCAGAGTCCACAACTAAAAGTAATTCGTTAGCGGCTTCTGGGAATCTAGAATTACCTAATAAATCATATTGAGTTAATAAATAATCTTTATCACCAGGAACTTGCTTCATGAAGTTAGTAAAGAAATCAACATATGAAGCATAATCTTCAAATCCTTCAACAGTACCTAGTGTAGAAATATATTTTTGAGTAATACCATTTACTGATAAGAAAGCAGTAGGACTATCTTTATCTTTTTGCCATTCGGTAAAGATATTGTTGGTCATATCTAAACCATAATCTTTCTTAATTCCATAGATATATTTCTTATCAATATGTTCAATGAAATCAATTAATTCCTCAGTAATATCATTGGTATTTGTTTGGGCAACATCTTGATACTTCTCCATTAAATAAGTAATCATGGAGTCTAATCCAATTTCTTTATCCTTATCAAACACTACACTACCGGTTTTCTCCCAGTTACTTAAGCCTTCAGTTAAAGATGCTAAATCAACACTTTGTTCCGCTACTTCTAAAGGATAATAGGAAAGCATGTCGTCTTGCATTGAATCAATAAACAAATTAACGCCATTACTTACTGATAAAACTGTTGAAACACCAATAATACCAATTGAACCAGCAATAGCAACTAAGGTTGTACGTTTAATCTTAGATAAAAGGTTAGAGAATGATAATCCTGTGGCGGTAATGAATGACATTGATGCTTGTTTCTTGTTACCTTTGGAATATTCATTATTCTCATGAGCTTTATTTCTTTCCGCTTCGGTTTCACCTTCGTATGGATTAGAGTCACCTGTAATTTCTCCGTCGAGCATCTTTACAGTTCTAGTTGCATATAACGCTGCTAATTCAGGGTTATGTGTAACCATAATAACTAGTCTATCTTTAGATACTTCTTTAAGAAGTTCCATGATTTGGACAGAAGTCTCACTATCAAGAGCACCAGTTGGTTCATCAGCAAGCAAGATTTCTGGGTTATTAATAAGAGCTCTAGCGATAGCAACTCTTTGCATTTGACCACCAGAAAGTTGGTTAGGTTTCTTATTTTCCATGCCTTTTAAACCGACTTTTTCAAGAACCTTATAAACTCTTTCTTTTCTTTCTGATTTTGAAATACCAGAAATGGTAAGAGCGAGTTCAACGTTTTTGAAAATGGTTTGATGCATGATTAAGTTATAAGATTGGAAAATAAAACCAATTGAGTGGTTTCTATATGTATCCCAATCTTTATCTTTATAATCTTTGGTGGATTTACCTTCGATAATTAGATCACCGCTTGTGTATCTATCTAACCCACCAATAATGTTAAGGGTTGTTGTTTTACCACATCCACTTGGACCAAGTACTGCAACAAATTCACTTCTTCTAAAGTTTAAAGATATGCCCTTAAGAGCGTGAACAGTAGGCACGCCTTTATTTACGTAATCCTTAGTAATATTTACAAGCTTTAGCATAACTTTTCCTCCTTAACAATTTCGTCTAATTTATTCTTAAATAATCTGGTTGTTTCTAT
>CACYJD010000099.1 GCA_902774655.1 uncultured Erysipelotrichaceae bacterium
AAGATATATTGATAAGGGCAAAAAAGTTATGCTTTGCGCTGCTGATACTTTTAGAGCAGGTGCCACAGAACAATTAACTGTTTGGGCCGAAAGACTTGGTTGCAAGATTGTTACAGGTAAACCTGAAAGTGATCCTGCAAGTGTTGCCTTTGATGGTGCTAGACAAGCAAAAGAAAACAATATTGATTTATTAATTGTTGATACTGCAGGTAGATTGCAGAATAAAGTTAACTTAATGAACGAACTTGGAAAAATCTCTAGAGTTGTTTCAAAAGAAATTGAAGGTGCTCCTCACGAAGCTTTCTTAGTAATTGACGCAACTACTGGTCAAAACGGTGTAATTCAAGCTAAACAATTTAAAGAATGTGTACCTTTAACAGGTATCGTTATTACTAAAATGGATGGCACATCCAAAGGTGGTATTATCCTTGCTATCCGTGATGAACTCGGTCTTCCTGTTAGATTTATTGGCTTAGGCGAAAGAATGGATGATTTAGAGGAATTTGACCTCGATAAATATCTATACGGATTAACCTTAGGAGTAGGAAATGAATAACGATAATCTTGAGAAATTTGTCTCAAATAACCGACTTCTTGAGGTTTATGGTAGATTATTAACTGAATCTCAGCTCGAAATCATGACTGATTATTATGAAAATAATTTGTCACTTAGTGAGATTAGTGAGCTAAAAGGTATTTCTAGAACCGCGGTTAGTGACGCTTTAAAGGTAAGTGTTTCTAAATTAGAAGGCTATGAAGAAAAATTAGGACTACTTAAAGCTATTGATAACTTAAAAAGTAGTGAAGAAAATAAAGAAGTATTAGAGAAGTTAGAGGAGGTAATAAGAAATGGCATTTGAGTCACTTAGTGAACGCTTTCAAAAGATTCTTAAGTCAGTTCGTGGTCAGTCTAGATTAACTGAACAAAACATGAACGATATGCTTAAAGAAGTGCGTGTTGCTTTACTTGAAGCAGACGTTAATTTTAAAGTTGTTAAAGAATTTGTTGAAAACGTAAAACAAAAAGCTATTGGTGAAGAAGTTTATTACAAGTTAAACCCAAGCCAAGTAGTAGTTAAAATTGTTCACGATGAATTAACCGCCTTACTTGGAAGTGGTGAAAGTGAAATCCAATATCAAAGAAATAGACCAACTGTTATTATGCTTGTTGGTTTACAAGGTACAGGTAAAACTACATCCGCAGGTAAACTTGCTTATTTAATGAAAAAGAAATTAGGCAAGAAAGTTTTACTTGCTGCTGGTGACGTTTATAGACCTGCTGCTATCGATCAATTAAAGCAAGTCGCGTCACAAGTTGGAGTGCCATGTTTTGACATGGGTACTAATGCTAATCCTGTTGAAATTGCAAAAAGAGCCAAGGATATGGCCTTTAATGAGCATTATGATGTTTTAATTATCGATACTGCTGGTCGTTTACAAATTGACGAACCTTTAATGAAAGAGCTCAATAATATTCAATCAGAAGTATCTCCTGATGAAGTCTTATTACTCGTTGATGCAATGAGTGGTCAAGACGCTATCAACGTTGCTAATGCATTTAACGAACAACTCAAGTTAACTGGTATCGTCATGAGTAAACTTGATGGCGATGCTCGTGGTGGTTCAGCACTCTCAATCAAGCATTTGACTGGAGTTCCTATTAAATTTGCAGGTGTTGGTGAGAAATTAAGCGACCTTGAAACATTCCATCCTGATCGTATGGCTGACCGTATTTTAGGAATGGGTGACGTTGTTTCTTTGGTGGAAAAAGTCCAAGAAGAAATTGATGAAAAAGAAGCAAGGCGCGACGCTCAAAAGATGCTTGAAGGAAACTTCACTCTGGAAGATATGCTTGCTCAACTTAAAAAAGTGCAAAAACTTGGTTCAATTTCGTCCTTACTAAAGATGATTCCAGGTATGCCTACAATTACCGAAGAACAGAAGCTCGCTGGTGAAAAAGAAATGAAAAATGTTGAAGTTATCATCAATTCTATGACACCATATGAGAGAAGGCATCCTGAATGTCTTAAGAATTCACGCAAGGTAAGAATTGCTAAAGGTTGCGGCAAAACAAACGCCGATATTAATAGAGTTTTAAAGAAATTTGACCAAATGAAAGCTGCAATGAAGCAGATGAAACAATATCAAAAATCCGGCAGGGTTCCACCTGGTCTCGGAGGAATGGGGTTCTAAATTATGGAAAAAGAAATTCTCTACAAGCCAAAAGATCTGTACGATACTCAACTTAAAAAGCAGTATAGTACCGCAGCAAATCAATATTTTGATATGCTCATTCGTAACACTAATACTGATGAGGAAGCAAACAGATTACATGTTAAGAAGTACAATGCAATTCAAGAAAAATTGAAGGCTGCAAATAAGGTCCTTAGAGGTTTAAAAGCTAAAAAGGGCTGGCTTATTGCAGGATCAATTTTGATGTTCATTGCTGCTGTTGTTTTGATTGTTATCCCGATTGTAACTCAACAAGTTAACCAATTGTGGTGGTTATTCTTAATTGGTGCAGCATGTATTGGCTTTGGTATTTGGTTTATTTTTGTTGCTAAAAACTTTACAGCAAAGATTAAAGATGCTGCAGCAGTTGTAGCAAAGATTGAAAAAGAACTTAATGATCAATATCAAGTATGTCTTGCTGACTTAGCAGAATTAAATAAGTCCTTCGACTGGAATATGCCTGCTGAAGTCATGGAAAGATGCACACCAATCATTGATTTAGATAAACAATTCTCCAACCAAAAATATTGGTACTTAAAAGAACACTTCGGATTTAATCTTGCAGATAATCCAGACGAGTCTGTTCTTGGTGTTTTAAGTGGAAATATCCAAGGAAACCCATTCGTTTTAGAGAAAACATTTAATTGTAAGATTGCTAACAAACGTTACGAAGGTCAATTAACAATTTATTGGACCACAACAGAAAGAGACTCTAAGGGTAATACTTACACCGTTCAACATAGCCAAACTTTATACGCCCACGTTGAACACCCAGCTCCATTCTATAATGGCGTTACTAAACTAGTTTATGGTAACGAAGCTGCGCCTCATCTAAGCTTCTCTAGATATCCTTCCGGAGCAAGCTCATTTAAAGATGAGAAAGAATTAAACAAATATGTTGAAAAACAATATAAGAAGTTAACTAAAAAGAGTGATAAGGACATCACTAAAGGTGGTGGATTTACCGCTTTAGGCAATGACAAGTTTGACGTCTTATTTAATGCTCAAAACCGCGATAACGAAGTTGAATTCAGGTTATTGTTTACACCATTGGCACAAAATAATATGGTTGAACTTATGACAGAAAACTTCCCTTATGGTGATGACTTTGCATTCCATAAACGTAAAATGACTAATGTCATTATCTCTAACCACTCACAAAACTTTGACTATAGTGCAGATCCTGCAACATTTAGAAGTCATAGTGTCGATATCGCACGTCAAAACTTTGTTAAATATAGTGAACAATTCATCGAGCATTTATATTTTGATTTAGCTCCATTAATGAGTATTCCTTTATATCAAATGCACAAAACGTATGATTACATTTATGAGAAACCACTCTCAAATATGTTCCCAGCGCCTGAGCACGAAGCTCTTGCCAATAAGATGAATAA
>CACYJD010000100.1 GCA_902774655.1 uncultured Erysipelotrichaceae bacterium
CAATTTGATTCAATTAAACTAACTGAAATTGTTAAAAACTTGGATTCTTCAAGATTAATAGACACAAATTCTGGTTGGTATGATCAAAATGTTGGTGATTTTAGAAGTAACCATGTCTATTTTGTGAAATATAAACTTCCTAAAAAGAACACGATTAAGAATAGAGTTATTTCATTAAGCGAATGTGGTGGTTATAACCTAAAAATCGAGGGTCATTCTCCAGACATTAATTTTGGCTATAAATCGATGCAAGATTCTAACCAATTAACAAAAACAATTGAGAACCTATACGAAAATGAAATTATTCCAAACATTTCCAAGGGCTTATCAATGGTGGTTTTCACTCAACTAAGCGATGTTGAAACTGAACTCAATGGCTTAATTACCTATGATAGAAAAGTAGTGAAAGTCGATAAAAAGAGAATCCAACAAATAAATATGAAATGCTTTGAAGCACTGAAAGATTAGTATTATTTAAAAAAAGATATTCTTTTTTAATGTTACAAAGTATAAGATAATAAAGTTATGAATAAATCATTATTTAAAATGATTACATTGATTCCATTACTAGCATCCGTTTTTTCTGCTACCGGATGTGTTAATTTAGATGGGCTTGAAGGCAAAGAACTTTTTGATAAACTCCATGAATCAATAACACCAGCAAACCAAGCAAAATTAAATTACGATTCATTATTTACTTATTATAAAAAGACAGATAGAGACCCTGAGAATAAGGACCATATTTTCTTATTCTATACAGGAACCTCTTTTGATTTTAGTTCTTCAATTGGAAGTGTTGGCAATGGAAAGTCACCAGGTTTATTAAATAGAGAACACGTATGGCCTCAATCAAAGTTTAGAGCGTATGGGAATGATGATTATCCAGACACTGTTGTCTATCCTGGCCCATATAGCGATATCTATAACGTAAGACCTTGTAGAGAAATCGTTAACCAAAATAGAAGTAATTATCCATTCGGTGAGCATGAAGGTACCTCTGAAGAGGCACATATGTTTGATCCCAAATATGACGCTGATAGTAAATGGGATACAAGTGATGAATCCTATAGAGGAGACCTTGCTAGAATTCTATTCTATGTTGCAGTTAGATATCCTTTGGTGGAACTTGTTGACTATAACACTGTTGGTGGTAATCAAATGGGTAAATTAAGCGACTTATTAAAGTGGAACTTACAATATCCACCTACTGATAAAGAAAGATTAAGAAATGAAGAAGGCTACAAAATTCAAGGTAATAAAAATCCATTCGTAGATCACCCTGAATATGCTTGCCGTATTTATAAAAATGATAGTGAAGACACTAAGCGTGTTTGTGGAGGAAACTAATATGAAACGCTTTTTAAAACTTATTTCAATTCCAGCATTTATGGCCTTGTTATTAACAAGCTGTGGACAAAGTGGTCCTGACACTAGTTGGATTAAACCTCAATATGATGGTCATTACTATGATGGTGTTGATACAACATTAACAGGACTTAAACTTCAAAAAGAAATCCATAAACATATGCTCAGAACTCATGATTACTATGTGAATTACGCTGAAGTTAATGCATATATTGCAGGTACTGCAACATACACTAAAGGTGGCAAAACCTATACAGTTGATATGGGCATTGATTCCACTAAATCTTTATGGGCTCAAGGAAAATATGAATCTTTCTATACTGGAAAGAATTATAAAACTACATCATCCTGGACACGTGAACACGTCTGGCCAGCATCTAAGAGTGCTGATTTATGGACTCATGAGATTTTAGACGCTGACGAAGCTGGTTATGTTGGTGGTGGTAGTGATTTATATCACATTAGACCTGTTGAATATGAAGTAAATGAGAAACGTTCAAACAGCAGATTCTATACATTTGCTAGTGATGATACATATACAGTCTATCCAAGTCAAAAATATACACAAACACCTCGTTATTTAAAGATTTCGGGAAGTAAATGTGAAGTCGATGATTCACTTAAAGGTGATGTCGCTCGTTTAGGAATGTATGTTTATATTCACTATAAACAATTTAATACTGGTGTTGAACCACTCAACTCAAATGTCTTACTAGGTAACCTTCGTTTCCAAGATTATATGTATGTTGGTGCAGATCAAACTGAAGATGACGCTATTGCAAGATTACTTGAATGGCACAAGATTGACCCAGTAAGTGAACTTGAATTAACAAGAAATGATGTTATTGAAAAAGTTCAAGGTAATAGAAACCCATTTGTCGATCATCCTGAATGGGCTCTTGAGTGTTTTGAATAATTAAATAAGGAAGTACTTAAAATGGCAAAGAATAAAGGTCTCTTGTTTCCTGTATACTCATTACCAGGAAAATATGGAATTGGTGATTTTGGCAAAGAAGCCTATAAGCTAGTGGATATTATTAAAGAAGCTGGCTTTGATTATTGGCAATTATTACCACTTAACCCTATTAGCTACGGTCATTCACCATATATGGCGTTCTCTAGCTATGCTATTGAAGAATTATATGTTTCTTTGGATGACTTAGTAGATAGAGGATATCTAAAAAGAAAGCCAAGCACTCTTGAGTGCACTAATAAAGTTGATTATGAAAAAGCTTTAGAATTCAAATCTCCATATTATAAAAAGGCTTACGATAAATTCGTAAGTGAAGGTGGATATGAAGTTCTAGATGAATTCACCAGTGATTTCCCAGAGATTCTTGAATACGCTAGATTTGTATCTAGAAAAGAATTATTTAATCACGCTCCATGGAATACATGGGAAGAGATCAAAACTCTTAAATATCAAGAAAGAGTGAATTATCACTTATTCTTACAATACATTCTTTTAGATGAATGGAATAAACTCCATGAATATTGTAATAAGAAAGGCATCAAAGTTATTGGTGATGTTCCTTTCTATGTTGGATATGACTCCGCTGAAGTTTTCTATAATAGAGAAGACTTCTTACTCGATGAAAAAGGTAATTCTACTTTTGTAGCAGGTGTCGCTCCAGATGTATTTAGTGATCTAGGTCAAAGATGGGGTAATCCAATTTACAACTTTGAACACATGAAGAAAAATGGTTATAAACTCATTATTGATAGATTACTTTACGCTAGTGAGTTATATGACATTGTACGTATCGACCACTTTAGAGCGTTTGATACATATTATGTAATCCCTGCTCAATATGATGATGCTAGAATCGGTGAATGGAAACTTGGTCCAGCATATGATTTATTTGATAAATTATTTGAACAAGCCCCAGATATGAAGATTATCGCTGAAGACTTAGGTGATTTAAGACCAGAAGTTCTCGAACTTCGTGATCACTATAATTTACCAGGTATGAATATCTTAGAATTTACAATCTGGGATTGGATGAAAGATAAAGAAGGTTATAAGAAAACACTTAAGCCTAACTGTATTGGCTATATTGGCACTCATGATAACGAAACAGTTAATGGTTGGTTAAGCAATAGAACAGCAGAAGAAGTTTCAAGATTGAACGAATTCTTTGGTCATCCAGAATCAATCGAGGACGCAATGATCAAATTCGGAATGGATAACTTTGAAACATTCATTATTGCTGCTCAAGATGTTCTACATCTTCCAGCAGAAACAAGAATTAATACTCCATACAGTTAACGATATTAACTGGACTTATAGATTTAAAACTTTAGACGATTTAGCTAAAGCTCTTAAGAAAGATATCTATAGATAATAGGAAATAGCAATGATTAAAGTAGGCTTAATTTCTTTAGGTTGCGCTAAAAACTTAGTTGATAGCGAAATGATTTTAGGCATGCTTTCTAAATCAAAGTTTGAAATTGTTAATTCAATTGAAGAAAGCGACATTATTATTGTTAATACATGTGGCTTTATTGAAGCTAGTAAGCAAGAATCCATCGATAACATCTTGGATGTTGTTAAGTATGGTAAGAAAGTCGTAGTAGTGGGTTGCTTAGTAGAACGCTATAAAAAAGAACTTCAAGAATCAATCCCTGAAGTCGACTTATTTGT
>CACYJD010000101.1 GCA_902774655.1 uncultured Erysipelotrichaceae bacterium
TTTCTTTAAAATTGGTAAATATACCTTTGCCGGTACATTTACCTATAGCTTCTCTTCTAGTCCATTTAGAATAAAACTCAATTGGAGATAACTTTTCACCAAAAGAGAAGCTATCAATTCCATCTTTGATTTCATCTTCTATATATTCAACGTCCACACCTACTTCGTGTGTTTTGCTAGTCACTAATACGACCATATCTTTTGAATGAGATAAGTTAAAAAGAACGGACTTCTTATATGGTTTTCCATTTTCAGAGTAAGTAATTTCTTCATCAAAAGGAGTATATCTATTAATGAGTATTTGCCCTATTAATGAACGAACTTTATCTTCATGTTTAATATATTTATCTATTTTTAATTTGCCACTCTCAGATAAAGAAGCATATAAAAGATTGTAATCAAAATCACATTTAGTAATATCCACTATAAATTTTGAACGTATCTTAAACTAATAGAACTTGTATAAGTGTTGCAAATCATGAGTTCTGTTTCGCTTAATCCATCTAATTCATAGATTGTATGAGTGGAATCAATAGTTTCGTATCCACATTCAATACGTCTATCCTCGCTAGGTAAATTAGAACGATAGAATGCCAAATTATGATATTTATATTGATCTACTTTGAACGAATAAATCTTATAGCCAGTAGGAGCAAGTAAATGTATATATCCACCAGAAGGTAGCTTAAATTCATTATAAGCAGAATCATCCTCGATAGGAGATGTATCAAATTCAACAAGAACTTGTTCTGATCCATTAATATTTGTAGCGTAAGCACTTGTTTGAGTAGAACCAGTTTCAAACACTGTGTAGTCTAATTCGCCAGTTGTATAAATATCCCCTACACTCTCGGTCCATTTGGCGAATACTTCAATATTGTCTAATAGTTTGAAGTTATAACATTTACTAGTACAGTCACTATCAAAGTACCAACCCAAGAAGGTATAGCCATCACGAATAGGTGTAAACATAACGAAGTAGAATTCACTATAATAATTGTAACTTATGTTTTGAACAGCACCACCAGAGTAGTTATCGTTATAGGTAATAGTGAATTTAGCATAATCGACATCTGAAGGATCAAAAGCATCTCTTCTACGATAATCGTTTCTTGTTAAAGTCTTATTGTAATCAGTGTCGTAATTATTATTCTTTAACCAGTCCACTAATATTTCGCGATAAGTCTTAGATAGAGTTGGTAAAGTAGAGATATCAACACCCTCCATTGAAGGGAAATAGTCATAATATCTGGAAGCGTTTGTGTGAAGAGCTAAATAGTCCAAACAGGCGACTTTATATGTTTTATTTGGGTTAATTTCTAATCTTGATTCACCATGATATGAACTATTGTAAGGTATAATTTCCCTCATATATTCGTCAGCAGAAATATCCATAATATAAACTGTATTATCAAATGGGAAAGATTGATAAATATCAGCATATGTCCATTCACCAGAATAAAGTGCACGTCTTGCTTGGTTTACATAGGAAAGATCAACTTCATATCCTTCTAACCAAGCAGTATCATAGATAGCTTTCGCCATCAAATTAGGAGCATCATCACCGGAAGAGAAATTATCAGCGACATGACATGCCACTATTTGATCATCTAAACCGCTTACTTCACTAGCGTATTCGCTAATTATTTCTGAAATTGTTGGTTCAATAGTCGGAGTGGCTCTTTTAACTGTTGAATAACTAATTGTTCTATCACTTGCTAAATGTACTTCATCAGTATCTTTGTAATATCTAATTTTTAGTTCACCAACATTAGTTGTATAAGCTTGATATTGAAAGAAACGTAAACCCTGATTATCAACTGTATCTTCGAGTTTATGTGTGTGAGCGCACAAAACGGCATCTACATATTCATTTAAACCCCTGTTTGTTACTTCTTCTTGACCAGCGTGAATGGAAGCGATGATGATATCACAACCATCGTTTTTTAATTTTCTCGCTTCATTTTTAATTGCTTCAACATGATCTGTAAAAATAATATCTTGAACATGATTGGTTGAAATTGAGGTGATTTGGTTCGAACCAATAGTTCCAACAATGCCAATCTTTGTTCCACTCTCAGTAGTGTATGTAACAGAAGGTTGGCCTAGTTCAGATTGTTGATGGGTGCCCACTACTTTATGCACAAAGTCATAATCATATATATTTGCGGCTAAAACAGGCGTTTTATAACCACCGTATTCCTTATTTTTATTAGTTTTAACGGGGTCTAATCCCCAGTCAAAGTCATGGTTGCCTACCGTTCTAGCGTCATAATGTACGTAATTCATTACATCTGTAATACATGCGCCATGATTGTAGTTTGAATAGATACTACCTTGCCAAGTATCACCCTGATCAAGAAGGAAAACATTCTTCTCATTATCTTTTCTATTCTTTAAATATGTCATTAACATACCTATTCCCATACGACCTTCATCTTCACTTTCATATATTTGTCCATGAATGTCATTGGTGGCCAAAATAGTGATTTCTTCATATTCAGCACTAGGAGGTATATCAGGATTATTTGGTTTAATAGGAATATCTAAGCAACCAGTCAAAAGAAAAGTACTTAATAAACTAACGAAGAGTGTTCTTTTACTGTGTTTCATAATCGTACCTATTTATATCATATCACTTTTTAATAAGTAATTGATACTATGACACTCTTAAAAAGTAAGGATAGATTCGAGCTTTTTTATCTACCACCTAAGAATTTATATACAGGTTTAGCGAATCTCATAAGTAGATATGTGATGCCTAAATCAATACCAATTGAGAGTGTGCTTATAACAAAGAAAAGCCAAGCGCAGTTGTAGTTTGAGTCTATATTTACAAACATCTCAAATAACACCTTTAATCCGTTCACTATAAACAAATGACTAAAGTAAATAAAAGCGGACGTTTTGAATATATCAAGTATCTTCTCTTTTTCAAACAATGGCTTAATAACATCAATTGCAATCCAAACAATTAATGGAGAAATGAACCTATAGCAATAATAAGCATGGTCTTCAAACTCAGTGTGAGTTAATGTGAACACTACTGACAAGGAAAGCAAGATTAGTAAGGCTATAATTCCAAATAATCTAGGTTTAAATTGATTTGTTATTTGAACCTTAAAATAAGATAAGTAAGATCCAACAAAGAATAGAGGGATACACAGCAAAATACCCCCATATACTGGCCTAAAAAACATATAAACAAAGAATAATCCAATAGGAATTAGAATTGACCACTTCTTTAAATATTTGAATATAAAATAGAGCAATGGAGAGCAAATAAAATACACTAATAAAGGTCTAATAAACCATAAATGTGGATATTCATTAGCGAGCAAGATATCCACTACAACAGATTTAAATGAAACATCAACAGCTACTCCATTAATAAGTGGATAAATAAAATCCATGAATATAAAAGCCGCTATACTCCATATAAAATAAGGAATAACTAACGAGAATACCTTTCCTAATAGCATTCTAGGGTAATCTTTTAATGTGAATTTTGTAAATAATAAGTATCCAGATATTACAAAGAATGTAGGTACACACGCATCTCCAATTACAAGGAATAACTTTTGGATAATATATGAAAAATCATATCCATCTAAAGCAGGATTAAGACACTCCAAATATGATGCATGAAGTAATATGACTCCAATTGCCAATGCAAATGTTAAATAGTAAATCTTGTTTGATAGACTTTTATTCATTATTTATATACTACTACTTTTACAAACTTATTGCTGTTATTCTTAGAATAAAAAACAGCACCCTAAGGTACTGTAATCAACAAATGGTAGCTGAGGACGGATTTGAACCGCCGACACGCCGGGTATGAGCCGACTGCTCTAACCAACTGAGCTACTCAGCCATTGCGAGAAGTATTAT
>CACYJD010000102.1 GCA_902774655.1 uncultured Erysipelotrichaceae bacterium
TGAATAAGCTAAATCTAAAACGACTGACGATCCTTGCGGTTTGTAACTTAAATCTACAGAATCTCCCTTTAATGAAATACAAAATCTGCAATAAGGTTTCCCTTTTAAATCACCAATATATCTTGGATCGCTGTTTCCACATCTCGGACAAATAAATTGCTTCATACTTTTATATACCAATAAAAATGTAAAAACACGACAAGTATACAAAGGTTATATCTAGGATATAAAAATATGGGACAAGCCCATTATTTTAATACATATTTTATTGAATTTTTATAAAGATTCGATTTCGTCGACTCTTCTTTGGTGACGTCCACCTTCAAATTCGGTAGATAAGAAAATCTCGATTCTACGAATTACATCTTCTTTTTCCATGAATTTAGCACCAAAAGCAATGCAGTTGGCATTGTTGTGTTGTCTCATGAGCCTACTGACATCATCATTGTAGCCCATACCACATCTAACGCCTGGAACTTT
Organism: uncultured Erysipelotrichaceae bacterium; assembly: GCA_902774655.1. Lineage (GTDB taxonomy): Bacteria > Bacillota_I > Bacilli_A > RFN20 > CAG-826 > Fiminaster. The sequence continues at coordinate 481 of CACYJD010000102.1, forward strand.
GTTAGCAGATATCATAATTCCTTCACCAGAGGTGCAAATAACTATACCGTATTCGACATCTTTTGAGGCAACAAGTTTAGCAACAGCGTGTCCAAAAATTGGGTAATCGCAAGATTCTAAAGAATTAGTGTTTTCTTTTAAATATTTAACAACTTCTTCTTTTAGTAAAAATCCGCCGTGATCTGAACCAATTGCTAATTTCATTATTTTGCCTCCAGTACTTTATCTATATCTAATTTAGATATCAAACCTTCTCTAATAATTATAACTTTGTCAGTCAATAAGACAATAGTTGATGGGGTGTTTGATTCACTCTTACCTTTAACAATTAAATCAACCTCATTTTCAAAGATTGAGGCCACTTCTTGGTGGTTTATCGCTGGTTTTTCACCAGATTTATTCGCGGATGGAACAAGCAATGGTTTACCAACTTTATTAATCATTTCTTTAACAAATAAATCATCAGAAATTCTTATTCCGACATTACCTTCTTGAGAAACAACCCAACTAGGTAGTCCTTCTTTTGCTTTCAAGATGATTGTAAATTGTCCCGGCATAAAGGCATCGATTAGTTTTTTTGCGCGTTCATCCACTAATGCATACTTTTCAATGTCTTCTTTTTTTCCACACATTAAAGTAAATGGCTTCTCAGGTGGTCTTCTTTTTACTTTAATTAATCTATCGTAAGATTCTTTGTTGTCAAAAATGACTCCAAGGCCGAAAACTGTTTCTGTTGGAAACGCAATTAACCCTCCATTCTGAAGAGTTTTTACTAATTCATCACTAACAACTTTTTCTACTAACATAACTACTTATTAAATAATAAAGAAAATATTCTAAAATGACCATTCATATCCTTCTTAAATTCAGATTTAGCTTCAGGATATTTTTCATTCACCAATGTTTCCAAAATTGGCTTAACCTCATCACTAATCTCAAACACTAATAAAAGTGGACTATTACCAAAAAGAAGGGACTTCCTAATGATTTTTTCATAAATTGAAGCATTTTCATCAGTAAATAAAGCTAGGTGTGGTTCATATTTAAAAGTGGATTCATCGACGTTATTTTTGCTAATTATATAAGGTGGATTAGAGACGATTACATCACATGTTTTTTGGTCTTGCAAAACTGGGTCTAGTGTCTCACCCAAATAATACGTAGTATTATCAAGACCCATTTTTGCGCCATTTTTCTTTGCAACGTTTAAAGCGGATTCACTAATATCAGAAAGAAAAACGGTTGATGTTTTAAATATACTAGCGAGGGTTAATCCAATGCATCCAGATCCAGTACAAATATCAGCGATTTCAAGGTTTGATTTGTTTGGGAAAGTTTTTCTAATTAATTCGATTGCGAAACTAACAACTTCTTCTGTTTCCATACGAGGAATCAACACATTTTCATCTACATAAAAAGTGTTGCCAAGAAAAGAAGCTTCATGAGTTAGATATTGAACAGGATAACCTTTCAAATACTGTTCAAACAAAGAATCAAAAAGTCCCAAAGAGGCGACTTCCTGTTCTTTATTCACAAAAAAATCGCTCATGGAAGAGAGATGATTAACATAGCATAAAAGTATTCTTACATTAATCTCTTCTAAAGAACGATTCTTTAATTTGTTTAAACTATTTCTATAAACTTCATTAATTGTTGGCATTAGATTCACCAAGCATTTTTTGTTCTTGATCAAAGTGATTTAGAGCGTCAAGAATTTCATCAAGTTCGCCTTCCATAACTCTATCAAGTTTTTGAACTGTAAAGTTAATTCTATGGTCTGTAACTCTATTTTGAGGGTAATTATATGTTCTAATCTTCTCGGATCTTTCGCCAGTACCTACTTTAAGTTTTCTTTCATTACCAAATTTCTCTTCTTGTTCTTCTTGGAACTTTTGATAAACCTTTGCTCTTAACATTTGCATACAGATTTCTCTATTTTGAATCTGAGATTTTTCAGTTTGGCAGCTTACGACAATTCCAGTAGGAACGTGAGTCATACGAACAGCGGATTCTGTTTTATTAACGTTTTGTCCACCGGCACCTTGAGATCTATATGTATCAACTTGAATATCTTCTGGTCTAATATCCACTTCAATATCTTCCATTTCAGGCATAACTAAAACGGTAGCAGTGCTAGTGTGAATTCTTCCACTTGCTTCAGTCTTTGGAACACGTTGCACGCGGTGTGCACCACTTTCAAATTTTAATCTAGAGTAGACTCTTTCACCTTTAATCATAATAGAAACAAAGGCGTAGCCTCCTGCTTCAGATACGTTTTCATCTAAAAGTTGGATTTTCCAACCTTGATGTTCGGCGTATTTCATATACATTCTTAATAAATCGCCTGCAAAAATATTGCCTTCATCACCACCAGCAGCACCTCTGATTTCGAGAATAATATTCTTATCATCGTTTGGATCTTTAGGTAATAAAAGAATCTTTACATCCTCAATAAGTTGATCAATTTCAGAAGAAATACGTTTTTGTTCTTCTTTGCCAAACATTGAAATTTCAGCATCGGAATCACTAGACATTACTTCGGCATCTTTATAATCACTATCGAGTTTTAAATATTTTTGATAAGCCTCTACGACAGGTTCAAGATTTGCTCTTTCCTTATTTAAATCACGAAACTTCTTGATGTCTCTCATGATGTTCTCATCCATGAGTTCTTTATTGATTTCATCAAGACGATTCGCTGATATTTCTAATCTTTTTAATAAACTTTGTTCCATAAGCGTTTCGCATTATACCATACTTAACCAATTATCTAAAGAATAAACACGAGAAAAATAATGTCTTAATTTCGCTCTTTTATTCTTTAAATAAAGTATAGAAAAAGTTATAATTGCTTAAGGTTATTTTTATGGCATATAAAGCACTTTACAGAACATACCGTCCTCAAACTTTTGAAGAAGTTGCGGGTCAAAGACATATCGTTAGAACTCTTAAGAATGCATTAGAGAAAAATAAAATAGCGCATGCTTATCTTTTCTGTGGCCCTAGAGGAACAGGAAAAACAACAATGGCTAAGTTATTTGCTAAAGCACTTAACTGTGAAGAAGGTATTGGTCATCAATGTAATAATTGTGAAAACTGTAAAGAAATTATCGCTGGAACACACCCAGACGTTATAGAAATCGACGCTGCTTCCAATAACGGTGTTGAACAAGTTAGAGATTTAATTGATAAAGTTAACTATCTCCCTATTAAGGGAAAGTATAAAGTTTACATCATCGATGAAGTTCATATGATGACCACTAATGCTTTTAATGCATTACTTAAAACATTAGAAGAACCACCAGCACATGTAATCTTTATTTTAGCAACTACCGAACCGCACAATATTCTTCCAACCATCATATCTAGATGCCAAAGATATGATTTCGAAAAGGTTGCAGATTCAGATATCAAAGAAAGAATGCTTGAAATTATGAATCAAGAAAATATTTCTTACGAAGATTCTGCGGTTGATAGAATTATTTCTCTTGCAGATGGTGGTGTTCGTGATGCCTTATCCATTCTAGATCAAGCTTTAGCGTATTCTGGTGACTCTTTATATGAAGAGGACATCATTAATATGTTTGGATTAACTTCCACTACTGAAAAAGTTTAATATGTTTGGATTAACTTCCACTACTGAAAAAGTTCAGTTTATTAAAGATATTCGTGATGGTGACATTACAATGGCTCTTGATAAACTAAAATCTTTCTCTGAAGGTGGAGTAGATTTAAAAAGATTAAACAATGATTTATTAGAAATCTTAAAAGATATTCTTATTTATAAGAAAACTAGAGAGCAAATGGAACTAACCGTTCTTGATGAGCAAAATGCTATAGAATTAGCAGATTCCATGGACATTAGAACCATTAATCAATTGATTACCGGTTTCTTAAAGGCTCAAACCGATTTCAAGACAGTATCTAATATCTACACAATGTTCGAAATTAATATCTTGAAATTGTGTACGCTTGGGGACGTAGTTGAAGCTAATCCTTCTCCAAGGCCAGCACCTAGACCAGTTGTCAAGCCTGAGCCAAAACCAATTGAAAATCACGAAAAACCAATAGGAACTCAAGTATTTGAGACTAAAGTACCAGAAAAAGAAGAAGTTAAGCCAATTGTCGAAGAGGTTAAACCTGTTGTTGAGGCAAAACCTATTGAAGAGGTTAAACCTGAGCCAATTCCTGAGCCAAAAAAGGAAGAAAACAAAATTATGGAAGCTCCAGATTGGTTGTTTGATGACTCAACTGAAAAGAAAGAACTTAGTTCCGATGGCGATATCTACGAATTAAACGATGACTTAATTGTTAACCTTATGGTTTGCGGCGATAAAGATGCCCGTAAAAACTTAGTTAACAAATGGGGAACATTATCTCAATTTGTAGGTCATCCTACTCTTGGTGATATTGTTGCTTTAGCAAAAGATGGTAGACCATTTTTAGTTACTAAAAACGTTGTAGTTCTTGAATATGATTTAGGAACTATGGCAAAAAAGTTAAATATCAAATCTAATCAGGACAAGATTTCGAGTTTAGTACGTAAAATAATGGATGTAGAAGACGTCTTTGTTTATGCAATTAGTAGATCTGATGGTGTTAGACTCATTAGAACATTCCAAAATTTAAGACAAATTTCAAAACTTCCTAGACCAAGTGAAGTAAAAATAGATATTGAGGAGATTAAAAAGTTATGAACCAAATGCAAGCAATGATTCAACAAGCTCAAAGAATGCAAAGAGAACTCAAAAAAGCCCAAGAAGCTTTGGCAGAAAAAGAGTTCACAATTTCTAAAAATGGTATGGTTACCGTTGTCGTTCTTGGCAGCAAAGTTGTTAAGTCAATCGATGTAGATAAAGATGCTTTCGATGCTGAAAATAAAGAAATGGTTGAAGAAGCTATTGCTTTAGCAATCAATGAAGCAAATGAAAAGATTGATGCTGAAAAAGCAGAAATCGAAGAAAAGATTACCGGACGTGCCGGAGGTTTATTTTAATTAAATGAAAAATCTTAAGAGTATCGATCGTTTAACAGAGGCTTTTTCCAAATTACCTGGAGTAGGTCACAAATCTGCTGAAAAGATGGCCTATAGCATTTTAGAAATGAACGATAATAACGTCTATGAACTTTCAGATGCTCTTAAAGATGTAAAAGAGAGTGTTCACCACTGCAAAGAATGTGGAGCGTATTGCGAAAACGATATATGTGAAGTTTGTTCTAATCCTGATAGAGATAAAACTAGAATTATTGTCGTTTCATATCCTAGAGATATATTCCCATTTGAAAAATTAGGCACATATAATGGCGTTTATCATGTATTAGGAGGCGTTTTAAGCGCGGTTAATGGCGTTGGTGTGGAAGATCTTCGAATTAACGAATTAATTGAGAAGGTAAACCGCGATAGTGTTAAAGAATTAATTATCGCCACTAACCCTACTACCGAAGGGGAAACAACTGCCCTCTATATTGCCAAAATACTTGAGAATATGCCCGTAAATGTAACAAGAATTGCTTATGGACTACCCATGGGTGGACACCTTGAATATACAGATTCGCTCACTTTACTTAAATCCCTCGAGGGAAGAAAGAAGATTTAATTATGTTTATTACAATTGAAGGACCAGAAGGAAGCGGCAAAAGCAGTGTAACTGAAGTAGTTAGTAAAAGACTAATGCAGGAAGGTTACGAAATCGTTCGCACTAGAGAACCAGGCGGAACTCCTATAGCAGAGCAAATCCGTGAAGTAATTCTTAATAAAGAAAACACCAAAATGGATAAAATTACCGAAGCTCTTTTGTATGCCGCTAGTAGAAGACAACACCTAGTTGAAAAGGTGTGGCCACTTTCAAAAGAAGGTAAGATTGTAATATCAGATAGATTTATTGACTCCTCTTTAGCATATCAAGGTGTTGCTA
>CACYJD010000103.1 GCA_902774655.1 uncultured Erysipelotrichaceae bacterium
AATTTAAATCTATCTTAAAACAATTTGATGCTTTAGATATGGATGGCGATAACAACACTACAAACGAAGTACCTCTTTCGTTTGTTAGTGGAAACTGGCAAGGCAATGAATCTGATTTAATTGCCTCTTTTGGAATTCCAGAAAATCGTGAACATAAGACAATTGTGGATGGAAAAATTACTTTTACATACACAGACGAAAAATGGTTTAATGCAGTTAAAGAAATCACTAACTGGTATCAAACTGGACTAATTCGTTCTAGCGCATTTACACAAAACGATAATGACTTCTTGGCTAAAGGGCAAGATGGTAGATATGGTTCCTTCTACTGGTGGGAAAAGAACACCGTTGTTGCAGAACCTGATGATTACATCATTCTTCAACCTTTAGTAGATGACGCGACTGGCAAACAATATGTTGGAAAGAGTAATGAACAAGAAGTTGAAAAAGGTGAATGTGTAATTTTAGATGCATGTGAAGATAAAGAACAATTATTATCATATTTTGATAAATTCTTTGAACCTAAATATTCCGCTCAACTTAACTATGGTTCTATTAAATCAGGAGCCTTTAAAAAAGAATTAGTGAACGGAAAACTCGTTCCTAACGATGATCATGGTGCACAAAGTGCTGATGACTTTAGAATGAAAAATGCACCATATGGTGTCGTTTATCTAACCAAGGAAGTATGGGATAAATCAGTAGAAATGGAATCGAGAGCGAAACGTAGATTAGACGAATTAGAGTTATACGTGAAACCATTTGCTTTCGAAAACGTTACATCAATCCCTAACTTAAATTACACAAAAGAAGAACTCTCTATCCTTAATAGTGCTGAGTTACCTCTCGCAAACAATGCGGCAAGCTGGTACACAAATAGCATTACTAATGGAAAGAGTCCAACTTTAGAATCATGGCAAAGTTTCTTAAATACTAATAAAGACGCCATTAATAAAGTTATTCAAATTAACCAAGCAGCATACGATAGATACGTTGCTGCAACTGAAAAGAAATAGAGAGGATCTATGAGGGGGCTAAGAATTTTAGGCGAGTATATAGTGGAAATTTTAGTTGTCACTATATTAGTAGCCCTTTCAGCAGCTAGTGTAATCTTCTTTATTCCAATGCTTGTGGGACTCAATGGATATTTCAAAAACAAGAAGGATGTAAGGCTTCTAAAAGATATATTCATCACCATTAAGGACAATTGGAAAATATTAATTCCTTACACGATCTTTGAATTATTGATTATTGTCTTCCCAGTATTGAATATTTATTACTTCAATACGCACCTAGATAAGATGAATTACTTCTTATTATCCGCTAGTTACATCGCCTTAGTAGTGGGTGCAATATACTTAACAACCGCACCGACAATAATCGTTAATATGAATGTCACATTCTTACAATTATTAAGAAATGGCTTCATGCTTCTATTCGGTTCACTATATAGGAGTTTGATTAGCCTAGCGGTTGTCGGGGGTGTAATAGCATTAATTCTATTCTACCCATATGTAATAGTGGTGACCCTCTATTTAGTCCCACTAGTTACGACAAAACTTATGCTTGAGAACTTCTATATTCTCAAGGCACGAGTGCTTCACACAAATGTATATGAAATCAAAAAACAACAACAGTCAGATGATTATCTTGATGAAAGAGGTCAAATAAGAACATCTGAAGAAATCGGAGGTAAAAATGAAAAGGACTAAGTTATTGGCTGGATTATCTTTATTAGCCTTCCTTCTTAGCGGCTGTGGTGAAGAAACTGCCGCAGTGAATGCAGCTCCTACAATTACAGGAGTTAAAGATTTCCAATGTTGTGTAAATACAACAGTAGATTTTCTTGATGGTGTAGCTGCATTAGATAAAGAAGATGGAGACATTACTCCTGATTTAGAAATTGTTATTACCCCTCATATTGATGTTGTTGATGGATTTGCAAAATTTGAAAGCGCCGGAGAATATAGTGTTATTTATAAAATTAAAGACAGTAACAGTAGAACCACTCAAAAACGTTCAACAGTCGAAGTTGTTGATAGAGATAAATACCTAGATTTTGTAACACCTGGTGGATTTTATGGTGAAACTCACGGCCACGCTCAATTAGAAAAATGTGGCATGGTAAATAATGAATTCATTCTTAAAGCAAATGGTCATGTAGCCGCAGAAGATGTGATGTTAAGTCGCAAATTTAATTTACAAACTAACTTACAATATACCTTTAAATATAGAGTCGATTCTATGTGCGCTGGTAAAGTTGTAGCAAAAGCTGATGGAATTGAATGCGCTGAGGCTATGATGACTACTGGTGAAAACGAATTATCTTTCGATCACATTGTATTAAGTGAAGAAGACGAATATAAAGATATCGAATTCTCTTTATGTTTTGGAAATATTCATGGACCTATCGAATTAAAGATTTTGGGTATTAAATATGAATATCCTCAAGAAGCAGGAACTAATGTTGATAGAACTAAAGATTATTCGTTCTTTGGAAGAGTTTTCACGCGTATTGAAGGAAGCGGCAGAGGCACAACAAAAGTAAATGATGATGGAACTGAAGCAACATTAATTCTCGTTGAACCAGCCGAACAACTTCATCTCGGTGGTATGTTTATTGATACAGGTGTTGCTATTAAAGAGAACACAACATATAAGGTTTCATTTGATGTAGTTGCTGAGAACACAAATTATGAAATTATTATTCAACGTGGCAGATGGAGAGAGACATATATTGATGGTTTCTATCCACCAATCAGTAATGGTCACCACGAAAGAACTTTTGTTCCTAACTTATCTCAACAAGGTGATTTGTGGCTATACGTTCAAACTGGTTTACAAACAAACGTCATCACAATTAAAAATTTAAAAGTTTATGAGACTTTAAATCCATATGGTTTTGAAACAGTTACACTTGAGGATTATAGCGAATATCATGATGAAGCATATCCATGCACATTAGAAACTGATTCTGGTGGATTTACATACACAGTAACTTCTTTTGCTGAAGTAGATCACGATCAACAAGTTACAAGCCCTCAATTCTATGTAAACGGTAGTAGTGGCAACTATGTTTTAACATTTAAAGCAAAAGCTAGTAAACCTGTTGAAATGGCAGTTGCAGCTCCAGTCCCTGGTGGATGGGATCCTACTTTAATGTATAACAGAGTGAATTTAACAACTGATTACGTAACATATACATTCTTCTTTAATACTGCTGCAGCTAACACCTCGTATGTGCTTGTATGGCAATTTGGCTTTACAAGTAACCAAAATTATCAAGAAGCAGTTGCAATTGATGTTGTAGAAGTTGCACTAAATTATAGAAATGTTGAGATTGATGGATAAATATGGGAGTTTCGAGAAATTTAACTAATAACTTTATCGAACAAAAACTAGGCAGTATAAACAATACTTACCGCCTAAAATTTCACATGTCTCCACGAGTTGGATGGATGAATGATCCTAATGGACTCGTATATTTTAATGGTGAATATCATCTTTATTATCAAGCATATCCATATCGCACAAAGCCAGGTCAAATGATGTGGGGTCATTTTGTTAGTGAAGATTTGATTAAATT
>CACYJD010000104.1 GCA_902774655.1 uncultured Erysipelotrichaceae bacterium
GATGTTCTAATTTGGAAAGATTCACCGATTTTAATGGATTTAGAAGTAGGAGAAATGTTAAGTCTTTCGGTTTCTTCTTCGCCACTTGCGTTTACTGTAACTTCAAGTGAAGCATAGCCACCACCATAAGCGGCGGTAATTGTTGCGGTTCCAACACCTACACCAAAGATGTAGCCATCGTCAACGATTGCAACGTTCTCGTTTGAAGAGAACCATCTTAATTCAGCGTTATAACCTTTACTAACTGAAACCTTTACTCTCTTAGAATCACCTAATTTTAAGGTAAGAGAGGAGAATTCAAGTTTTACATTAGCAGCAGTAAATGTGCCATTACCAGTTGTACAACCAGCAAGACCAACCGCGCCTAGTGAAAACATACCCGCATACGCGAGCAAAGATAATCTTAAAAATTTTTTGTTCATAAAGTTACCTACTTCTTTTTAATCGGGAACTCCCCAATTAAATCATTTATAAATAAATTTTAGACATTTTTGAGGTGCCGTTCAATAAGCCCATTTCATTTCTTTTATATTGTTTATAACAATCTAATAGTTTTATTCTTAAATCCTAGAATATACAAACAAAATAGCGATTAATTCGAGCATTTTTATGCAATCCAAACTATAAAAATTAAGCTCAATTAATGCTAACCAGTTCAATTTTGATTTGATAAAAAACTACCAATAATGGAAAAAACAAAAATTTTTATTAATGTTTTATATTAAAAAACTTTGATTTATATTATTTCTATGAATATTAGGGCTAGACGTATTGCTTTTTGGAGAATAATGAATTCGACATTGCTTGTTTTAGCTGCTGCTTTAATGGTGTTTTTTACAGTTAAAATTCTAATGAGTGAGGCGGAGCAAAAAGTATTCACTACAATCGGATGTGTAGTAGCTGCTCTATTCTCATTACTTCAAGCTATTTTTATTCTAAGTGGCATCAAAAAAGAGTCCAATTTACAAAAAATTGCTTATGGCGATGTAGGTAAAATTAACTGGACTGCAATGATTTTTGTTTTAGTAGGAACTTTATTTGGTATTGCCTTAACAGTTTTAAGTTTAGTCTTACTTTTCACAAAAGATGATGCTTATGCAGTCACTCTTTCAATGGCAATATTATCTGTAGCGATATACTTAGATGTTAATTGCTACATTTATCTCTCATATTCAATTATCTTCAGAAAAAGAGAGATCAACCTTAAAAACTTCATTAAATAAGTAAATAAAGGACATATAATCCGCTATTTGAGACAAAAATCTCATTTCTATAATTCTTTAAATATTAAAAACGTATGTTATTCTATTAGTTGACTCTTTATGAGAAAGAAGATTTTTAGATTAAGCGATTTATTCTTATTACTGGGCTTTATTCCGACAGGTATTTTCATGCTTAACGGGTTCCGTTTCATGGAGACTTTAGATGCGAGCACCTTATTTTTAAAACCTTGGATGATGCTAGTGCTGTTTTTTCTAGCAGTTGTTTTTTGGTCTATTTATCTATATCTAGAATTTTCTAGAGGAAATATCCCTCAAATGTGGATAACGGTAATCTTTATTTTTGTTTTGATATTATCGTTAGCAGGAATTGTTCTGCAGAAAAACCCATACACAATTCAAACATTAAGTGATGGACCAAGGCATTTACCTCCAGGTTATGATCAATATGCAACCTATGCTGATGGTATGGTATCAATCTCTTTACCTATCTCGAGAGCACATACCCAATTCTTTTTATTATCAGTAATTCTAATCCTATTGTTTATGTACATAGGGTTCTTTGTGTTTCCAAAAAGAGTTACCACTATTAAGCCACTTAGATTCTTTGGTTACATAATCTTCGCATTTGTTGCATCTTTAATGATTTATAGTTACATAGCAGAAGGAAGTTTGTATGGTCCTTTCCTATATAATTTGTTTTATACACAAGGACCACTTTCTGGACTTAAAAGCTATATTCTCAACTCAAATGCGTTTGGAATGTGTCTTTTAATAGGGACTATTTTCTGCTGTATTAACCACTCGATTGAGAAGAAATGGTTCTATTTCCCTTTAATGATTATTTTCCATCTACAAATGATTTTTACATTCTGCAGAACTGGTCTAGTTGTAACTGGATTTATTGTAGTTTCTTACATGATTTATTCAATTATTACTACCTTTAGAGGGCATGTGGTTAGAAACATTATAATGTCTATTCTTTTAGCGAATACGGTATTAATTATTATTAGTTTCTCATTTGCGTCATACTTAACTGAGGGTCTTTTTATCCCCTATCTTTATAACGCCTTAATGTCATTCGGCAATACTAACTCATTGGAGTCTAGATTTAAAATCTGGGCAATCACCATTGAAATAATGAAAAATAATCCACTTTCATTAATTGTTGGAGAAGGTTATGGAACTCTTAACTACATCCTCTTCCATGTTTGTTTATTTAAAAATGGGTGGGATATTATACCTACTCATAATTCATATTTAGGACTATTAGCGCAAGGCGGATTCTCCACATTATTAAGTTATGCGGCCTTACTAGTTTATTCGATTGTTTTATTGGCAAAAAACTACAGGAAGTCCCCTGCTTTGCTATTCGCTATTAATTTAGGGGTACTTGCTTTCTCCCTTTATTCAATCATTGAAACAATACATTATCTTGTTTATGGATTTATATTTATATTACTTGTAGCTTGTGGTGCGCTTAACGCTAAAAAGACTATTTAGGATTTTCTTCGATAATAACGTTGGCATCCCAAGCAGAGATTCTTGCTCTTATTGGTTTTCCATTTGGTAAATTACCAACTAAATATCTATTTTGAGAAAAACCATCTACGACTTTATTTTCAATGATTAAGCCATTACTGCTTCCAACATAAACTACAACGGTATAGCCATCCATTTGTCTTGTTGCTACTTTCATGAGCATAGGAACAATTAATAAAACAATGCCGGCAAATACTGAAAATATTGCAATAAATAACAATACAAAAATTGGTCTATCAACGAACGCGAAGAAGATCGACAAGCAAATTGCGAATACTGCAAATAATCCTAAAGCAATTAGCAAATAAGTTCTTTTGGTCTTTTTGAGTTTATTTTTCCAAATATTTACCCACGAATCATCCAATGGTTCAGGTTGATTTGCCAAAAACTTCTCTTCAACCTTTTTATCAATAATCTTTTTTATTGGATAACCACAATTAGGACAGGTTTCTGCCTCAGTACTTAAATCATGATTACATTCAGGACACTTAATTAAAGCCATATTTATATACCTAAGAATTCCTCAATGCTTACATCACCTTTTTTAACGTGTGTATAGTGATAATAAAGCATTATATATTTAAAAGTGTTATCCCACTTCTCACCTTGAAGTTGATATCCATTTTTTCCAACATAGAAATTGGCTTTAAATTTGCCAACTGCTGCACCTGAAATAATATCGTCATACAAGAACTCTTTTTTCTCGCCATCTTTTTCAAAAACTATTCTATTTGCATAACCTATTTTCATATATATACTCACGTGGTTTTTCATTAAACACTTCAAATAAATGGAAATGTTCATCCTTAAAAATCACTTGATCTTTGTCTTCTAACTTTAGTGAGATTAACCATTGTTTATCTAATCTTGACCAATCATAAACTGTTTCAACTTTAGATTTACCATTAATGAGTTCAAATCTCATATGTTCATTATATTTCACTCTATACCCACATTTATCGCAGTAGAAATCATCACCTTCTGAATGCAAATGTCCGACTTCACCACAATCAGGACATCTATATAAGAATCGCTCTAAGTAATTTGCTTTATTCTTACCTTTATAAGCCCCTTCTAATGCATAGTCATCTACTGTGAGGTATTCGTTAACTTTGTCCATAATCTCATCGTTTGTTAGATTGGCGTACTCTTCAGGCATCATTAAAGCGCGTAGTTCACTATAAGTTTTACCTTTTCTAGTTTTATATCCCCATCTAGGATCACTACCATAACCACCATGAATGTTAAAAAATGCTACCGGGCATGCAAATTGTTTAATTAATTTAGCGATACTTGAATCAATATGACACTTCTTTCCATCATAGGTTCTGTTACCTTCTGGAAATACGATTAATTTGTTCCCTTCATTCTTAACTTTAAACATCATTTTCACGCAATTAAGGTCAGATAGTCCCTTGGATTTAGGAATGCAATGGAAACAATGTTGAACAATTGGACCTACTTTTTTGTCACTAGTAATGTCCGCCATCGCAACAAAATAAAAAGGTTTTTTAAGTGGTAAACCTAACAATATTGGATCTAATTCACAAACATGGTTACAAAGAATAAGAACGGGTCCTTTAGGTAACTTTACGTGCTTAAAGCGATACCCTTGGGTCATTCTTAAATAAATCGTTGCAAATGGATGCAACAATCTCTCATAAAAGGTGTGCCTTGGCTTATGCCATAGCTCTTTCTTATTAGTCTTCATACCGATTAATTTATATTCTACGATATTTTCGTATGTTTTAAAGAAAAAAGCATCAAACTTGAAAGCTTTGTTTTCTTACTGTTTTTCACTTAATTATCATTTTATTGTTAAATAATTACCCAATTGTGTAAAATAGAAGGCAGAAGAAAGAAGGTATTTATTTATATGCCATTAGTTAATAGTAAAGAAATGTTCGAACATGCCTATAAAAACGGCTACGCTATTGGTGCATTTAACTGCAACAATATGGAAATTGTTCAAGCAATCGTAGATGCAGCAAAAGAATGCAATTCTCCTGTTATCTTACAAGTTTCAGCAGGTGCTAGAAAATATGCAAAACCTATTTATTTAAAGAAATTAGTTGAAGCTGCTGTTGAAGATTCAGGTTTACCAATCGTCTTACACTTAGACCACGGTGCAGATTTTCAAATCTGTAAAGATTGTATCGATGCTGGCTTTACATCAGTCATGATCGACTGCTCAAGCAAGCCATTCGAAGAAAACATTGCAGAAACCCGCAAAGTTGTCGAATATGCTCACGCACATGTCCCATATGTCACAGTTGAGGCTGAACTTGGTACATTAGCAGGTATCGAAGACGATGTTAAAGTTGAACATGGTTCTGAATCCTACACTAGACCAGAAGACGTTGAAGAATTCGTCAAACGTACAGGTTGTGACTCCTTAGCAATCGCTATCGGTACATCACACGGTGCTTATAAGTTCAAACCAGAACAATGCACAAGAGATCCAAAAACTGGTATCTTATTACCTCCACCATTAAGATTTGATATTCTTGATGAAGTT
>CACYJD010000105.1 GCA_902774655.1 uncultured Erysipelotrichaceae bacterium
CTATTCAAATTAGCGTCTTCAGCATAGGAAGAATTTGAATTAAGTAGAAGTAAATTGGAATAACCTTGAGTAACAATATTTCCAGTCACTGCATTTACTAGTCTAGCGTCAACATGCCAAACACGGATTCCATAAGCATCTGGTAAATCAGTGTAACCACCATAACCGTGTTGAACGTCGAAGGCATTCAATCCGGTCGGTGTGTAGTATTCAAACAATAGATATTCATCAAAAGCAGATTTCGATGTTAAAGAACTGGCGCTTAATAATGCCAAGTCATGACCTGCGTCTTGGAATGGACTAATCTTAATTTCGCAATTTGATTTAACAATAATAGGCTCTGCCCAACCTAACGCCATTACACTAAATGGGTCATGGCCACATACGTTTCTATCTTGCATAGTGTATCCACCAGCAGGGCAATAATCATTACTTTGTGTGTAATCGTAATAATCAACTAATCCAAAAACATGTCCCATTTCGTGGATAAAAGTATGTGTATCAATTGATACAAATCTAGTATCACCGTGTCCTGGAGAATTAGTGTATAAATCACCGGTGCTATATAAAAAGTCAAAGCTTGCCCAGAAATATGTATTTGGATTTGGATTGTTATAATTCTTTGAGGTTTTATTTTGTAGCCAAAAGCAAAACGCCCACATATTATTCGCTGCATCATTGCGAAGTACTTGGTAATCTGGTGAACCATAAATCAAAATTGTAGCATCAATATATCCGTCATTGTTTTGGTCAAAAACCTTCATATTCTGACCTGAATTTGAAGATTTGTACCAATTTGTAGCCGCAATAACTAGCTCATCCGTGCCATCAACATAGAGGTCAGTGGATGCCATGCCACATTCATACCAATCACTAACGGTAGTGTTAATTGTTAACTTATTTTGAGATTCTTTTTCATAGAATGTTTTAACACTTTCCCAGCCTACATCGCTTGAAGAACCCCCATACGCTTTACTAATATCAGAACGAACTCGGGACTTTTGAGTGGAATTTTTAATATAATCATCTGAATCAGTAAACCAAACAGGAATAATTAAAGCATTGAATGTTCCACTTAAAGGCGCAATTGGAGCGTTATATCTATATGCTTTATTATATTCGGTATATGTAAAGTCTAAAGCGGTCGTTTCCACTACTTGAAAAACAACTGAGTCAGTTTTGTTTCCATCCTCAGTCATTACAGTTACGGTTGCGGTTCCTGCCGCATTAGCGGTAACGTAACCATTCGAATTAACACTCACAATTGAAGGATCACTTGAACTATAACTAACATTATCATTTGTTACTTCATTAGGTGTAAAAACTGGATTTAACTGTAGGTTGTCGCCTAAATGGAGCTTTTTGCCATCATTAAAACCTAGTTCTACACTTTCAATATGAACGTATGAAACAGTAATATCGATACTACATTTAATATCTTCATAGCCAACTAAAGTAGCACTGATTGTAGAAATTCCTTCCGCTACCGCAGACGCTAATCCGTTACTAGTAATTGTAATGCAACTAGTATCACTACTTTGATATGTAACATCTTTAACTGTAGCGTAAGCAGGTGTATAAACAATGTTCATTTGTCGAGTAGCGTTTAAAGGCATCGTTGTGGACTTATTATCAAACTCGATTTTTGTTGGAATTGTCTCAATATTATCTACAGGAATATCATAAAAACCACAAGAAGTTGCCATTGTGGTCATTAAGCCTAATAAGAATACTTTAATGTAGTTTTTCATAACCCAATTTTACTATGAAATATACTTTATGTATATGTTTTATAAAAAAGAAGAGAACATATCTCTTCTAATTTATATTTTTAATATTTCTTTTATTCGTCAGCGTAATTGTCGAAGTAACCTTGGATAAGCACTACTGGGGTTCCTTTATCACCACTACCACTTGTTAAGTCACTTAACGAACCTAATAAATCAGTAATTTGACGTGGGGTTGTACCTTCACTTGCCATCTTGCCTTTAAGGTCTTTTTCTTTGGCCTTAATATCGGAAATAATGGCTTTCTTGAGGGTTTTTCCACTTAAATCCTTATGAGCATCATCCGCTAAATATTTAAGTTTAAGCTCATTTGGTGTGCCTTTAAGACCTTCGGTATGGAAAGGCGATACAACTGGATCAGCTAGTTCCCAAATCTTTCCTTGAGGATCCTTAAATGCGCCATCACCATAAATCATAACTTCGATATGCTTACCGGTTCTTTCAAGAAGTTGTTTTTGAACTTCGTGAACTAATTCATCACCTGCTCTAGGGAAGAGCTTAACGATATCTTCTGTAGACTTATTAGCGCCAAGTAAACCATACTTTTCGTTATATCCACTTCCATTAACTGGAGCAGTAAGAATATCATCTAATCCAAGAACAACTTTAGCACCTTTTTCAACAAGTTTACGTTTTGTTACAAATCTTGTATGAATATCCGCTGCAATTACATTCTTAGTGTATTTCAAAATTGTTTCAGCTTGATTAGCAAAAATGATTTCGCATTCCGCTCCACACTCTTCAACTAATTCTTTGTAATAACTGATGTAGTCCATTCCGGTAAATTCATGGACTGGATAACCAAATAATTCTCTAAACTTTTCAAGTGATAAGACATCACTATATGGGTTAATTCCTGTACGATAAATTTCATCCTCTTGGACAAGAGCGTTTCCAACCTCATCACGAGGAAAAGAGAGCATTATATATACCTTTTTTACACCTAAAGCGATACCTTTAAGCATAATTGCAAATCTGTTTCTAGATAGAATTGGGAAGATAACTCCAACGTCTTCACCACCAGTTTTTGCTCTTACATCTTCAGCAATATCAGCGATTTTACAATAATTGCCTTGAGTACGAGCAACAATTGACTCAGTAATTGCTACAACATCTTTATCATGGAATTTAAATCCTTCATTTTCACTTGCAGCTATTAGTGATTCCACTACTTCATTAGCGAGATTATCACCTTGTTTAAGAATAGGAAGTCTAATACCTCTAGAAGTAACACCAACACAACGCATAATATTTATCCTCCAATTTTTTCTAAAATATTACGAGCTATATAAACTCCACACGCACCAGCTTGGGCAAGCCCTCTAGTTAAACCAGCACCATCACCGCCAACGTATAGATTTTTAATACCATTAACTTCAAGTTTGTCATCAATATCAGGGTGAGCACTGTAATACTTTGCCTCTACACCGTAGAGCAATGTATGTTCAGTGGCAATTCCTGGTGTGATAACATCAAGAGCCTTAATCATTTCAACGATAGCTTGTAGAGTTTTTTGAGGCATACATAGTGCTAAATCACCAGGAATTGCCTCTTTTAAAGTTGGCACTACAAAGCCTTCTTTAATACGTTTTGGAGTGGATCTTCTACCTTTTAAAAGATCACCATACTTTTGAACAATTACAGAACCACATGCTAATTGGTTAGCTAAAGAAGAAACCTTCAAAGCGTATTCATTAGGTTTTTTAAATGGGTTCTTCAAATCTATGAGTAACAAGTAACGCGAAGTTAGTATTGTTACTAGATAATTTTGGATCGCTATAGGAGTGACCATTTACATTAACTACACCTTGGTAGTTTTCCATAACTACGTGACCACCTGGATTGGAGCAGAATGTTCTAACTGTGGATCCAATTGAGGTTTTATAAATAAATTTACCTTCATAAAGGTTTTTATTGATATCATCCATAATGATATTTGGGCATTCAACACGCACACCAATATCGACTTGGTTTTGTTTCATTGGGATTTTGTATTTATCTAATGTATTACCAAGCCATTTAGAGCCTTCTCTACCCACAGCAAGGAGGACATAATCAGCTTCTAAATGTTCGCCTTTATTTGTAATTACGCCACATATCTTCCCCTCTTTTACGATTAAATCATCAACCGCAGTAGAGAATTTTGTTTCAATAACTTTATCTAAATCATTAAAGATTCTGGTTAAGATTTTTAGGTTTTCTTCAGTACCTAAATGACGAACTTTACTTCTTAATAATTTGAGTCCGGCGGCCATGGCCTTCTTTTCAATTCGATATACCTCATCTGAATAAGGATCGGTAATAACTTTAGTTGCGCCGTATTTGAGATTAATTTCATCAACATAATTAATGAGATTCATTAAATCCTCATCACTCATATAATCAGTGAGCCAGCCACCAAATTCAGTTGTGATATTAAATTTGCCGTCACTATAGGCGCCTGCTCCACCAAATCCGTTTGTAATACTGCATGCTGGATAGCATTCATTATAACCTTCTGGATTTAAAGGACATTTAGCAAGTTTGTGTTCCAAAACAGGACATCTTCTTTGAGAAATGGATAAACCTTTGTCTATAAGTAAGACCTTAAGTTTTGGATTCTTATTAATTAATTCATAAGCACTGAAATAGCCACTTGGCCCAGCACCAACAATGATAACATCATATTTCATTAGGGGATGCCTCCTAAGCACAAATATAATTTTATATTATATTGAGAATAAAGAAACATTTTTTATTGAAAGTTTCATGCGCGTATATATAAAGAAAAGAAGACCGAAGTCTTCAATCCCTTATTTGTATTCAAACGTATTCAATATTGATTGGTCTATTCGACCATAAGGATTACTTTGTTTTAACCCGTAATCATCAATTAAATAACTGCGAAGATTTTCACTATCATATTGAGTGTTTTTAGTATTACCGCCAATAGTTACAGCGACACCATTAAAATATATTTGTTTGTCAGGTGAATAATTTGTTTCGCCTGTCTTATCAATACTAATTGTTACATAATAAACTTTTTCTTTTGCGATTAGTAAATAATCAACACCATCAATTGCTTCTTTACCAAGGAATCTACTAAAAGTGAATTCCATAAAAGCATTCTGAGAACAAGCCATTCGATAATCAAATGGTTGTTCATAATCATCTGGATTTGGTTTTAAACTCGCATCTTTAAAAACAAAGATTTGAGTTAGATTTACATAACTAGTAGTAACAATTGCTTCAGTATCTACTGTTATGTATCTAACATATCCAAAGGCTAAATAACTACCACAACTACTAAGTAATAAGGCTGGTAGAGTTAAACTGAGTAATCCAACTGTTTTTTTCATAGTCTTTTCTCCTTATAATGTTGCAAATATTGCTACGATTGATGCTGCAAAAATAATATTTAAAATTGAGAATAAAATAGATAATACGGTGAAAGGCTTAATTGATGGATAAATAATAGGAAGTCCACTCTTTTTGATTCTCTTAACCTTTGATGAGGCTATTACTCCTAGTATAAAAGAAACTAAAGCCAGCCCAAGTACTATTGAATGAATGATTATTATTAAAATTATTTGCTCTTCAGTTAAAGCGGCATCCGCCATAATAGATTGAAATGTATTCAAGGCCCATGTTGCCGGCCAGAATCCTCTTTCTTCAGCAATTTTAATTCCAAAGATAAAAATTATACTGAAAAACATAAACTATGGCTAATCCTGCAACAGAAACCATTGTTATTGTGAAAGCAATCGTAGCAAGCGTTCTTGCCACTTTCGCCTTTTTATTGGCTTCGGACTGAGCTTCATCAGTGATGGTTTTCTCTTCTTCTTTAACTTCTACTACTTCGTTTTCCATAATTCTTAATTTCATTATATATCAATATTTGATCAACCGATATAAATAAAATATGGCTAAGACACGATGTAGTCGTTTGTTTCCACTAACTATATTTGAAAATCTATTACAATTCTTGGCGAAAATGATACATCTCCATCATCTCTTTTTATTTTGCAATTTTACTCTAAAGTAAACTATACCAGTCTTCGTAATATTCAACAGTTCCACCTTTAGAAATGAATTCATTGATATTGAATCTTTCTAGTGTTCCAAAATCAGAATATTCTCCTTGATAAACACCACTACTATTAACAAACAATCTAAAGTTATAACCAGACTGGTTTGTTTTATAAACATAAAATGATGTTGAATAAACTATTGCTTTAACAACCCTGTTATAAATTATTGGCAAAACAGTGTATGTTCCTGCTTCTAAATAAATAGCACGATGATAATCTACATATAGTTGAGCAGAAAATAGATAATAACCTTTTGTGGCTGAACCGAAGTTCGCCATACAATATTGGACTCCACCAAGATAAAAAGTATCAACACCCGCTTTATTATCAATG
>CACYJD010000106.1 GCA_902774655.1 uncultured Erysipelotrichaceae bacterium
TCGTAACCTCTTTTTAAAAGATAGTTACAAGCTTCAACTCCTGCTAGGCCAGCGCCAATGACATTAACTCGTTTCATATTATTAGTAATTCTACTCTAATAATAGGCAAAAATAAAATCCAAGCTTTCACTTGGACCTTATTCACTTTTCAAATTTAATGGACTCTTGCTAGGTTTTTTATAACTCTTAACAAATTTGCAGAGCGGATAATTACTACAAGAGATAAATGTTTTGCCTTTTTTAGATTTCTTATAAATAAGTGGTTTACCACAGTCTGGGCAGTTCTCACCTGTATATTTAATAGGTTCTTCTATTGTTTCAGTGTAGTTGCATGTTGGGAAATTAGAACAGCCAATGAACTCGCCAAATTTGCCCTTACGTTTTATTAAAGGAGCGCCACACTTAGGGCATGTGCGGCCTTCAACATATTCAGTTTCGTCCTTGTACATTCTCTTAGAAACATCATCGAATTGTTTTGTGAAGTCTTCATAGAATTCGCTGAGTAAATGTTCCTTGGTCTCTAAACCTTCAGTGATGCGGTCTAGATCAAGCTCCATATTTGCGGTGTATTCAACATTAATTAATTCTGGGAAATACTTCTCAAGAACTTGAACAGTTCTAACACCTTGCTCAGTAGGAATAAATGTTCCTTTTTCAACTGTAATATATTTTCTTTTCTTTAAAGTTTCTACAGTTGAGGCATAAGTAGAAGGTCTACCAATGCCTTTATCTTCAAGTAAATTAATAAATTTACCTTCGCTATATCTAGAAGGTGGTTCAGTGTGTTCTTCCTTACTTTCAGGCTTAATTACGGATAGGTTCTCGCCTATTCTTAATTCTGGAAGCTTCTTTTCTTCTTCCTCTTCTTCGAAGTTTTTATAAATCTTTTGATAACCTTCAAAGATTAAATCGGTGCCACTAAGTGAGAAAACTACTCCGTTAGATTCTAGTGTGATTGTTGTTGTTTCGCTTACTCTAGGAGCCATTAATGACGCAATGGTTCTATTGTAAATAAGTTTATAAAGTTTATATAACGAAGTAGATTTAGCACATAGCACTTCTTTAATTGAATATGGGGTTCTGAAGATGGATGTAGGTCTAATACCTTCATGAGCATCTTGTGAATTCTTATCTTCAGTAATTCTTACAGTGCCAACATATTGTCTTCCATAATAAGATTTAATGTATTCAAAAGCAGGTGCAATAAATGTTGGTGATAAACGGACGCTATCAGTTCTTAAATATGTAATTAAACCAACGTGTTCTCCATTAATTTCAATACCTTCGAATAATTCTTGGGCGAGTTTCATAGTTACACTACTTGAGAACTTATATGCACTATATGCATCTTGTTGTAATGTAGATGTTTTAAAAGGTGGCTTTGAATTTGTAACATTTTGAGATTTTTTGATATTGGTAACAGTGATTTCTTTACCAATTCTACTTAAAATTTCGTTAACTCTTTCAATTGAATTAATTCTATCGGAATTACCATCAATTGATTTAAATTTAGCAACATACTCAGTGCCACAAATATTTAATAATAAAGAAATAGTGTAATATGTTTCACTTACGAAATTACTAATTTCGCGTTCTCTATCTACAATTAGTTTTAAAGCAGCGGATTGAACTCTACCCGCACTTCTACTAGACATTTTCTTTTGAAGTAAACCTGAAAGTTTAAAGCCGATAATACGATCGATAATACGACGTGATTCTTGTGAAGCAACATTCTTCATAAGAATTGTTCTAGGATGTTCTAAAGCTTCCCTTACAGCAGGTCTAGTAATTTCATGGAACTCTAATCTTTTAGTTGTATTTACGTCTAAATTTAAAATATCCGCTACATGCCAAGCAATAGCTTCCCCTTCTCGGTCAGGGTCGCTTGCAAGATAGATTTCATCAGCTTTTTTTGCAATTTTTTTGAGTTCTTTAACAGTCTCGTATTTGCTAGGTGAAATCTCGTAGTTAGCTTTGAAGCCATCGTTGACATCCACGCCAAAACCACCGGTACCTTTCTTCGAAAGGTCACGTAAGTGACCCTTGGTCGCAAAGACTTCAAAGTCTTTGCCAAGATACTCTTTAATCGCGTGTGATTTTGTAGGAGACTCAACAACAACTAACTTCATAAATCGGCATTAATACTAAAGTGAAGACTAAGCAAAGTCAAACATAATAAACTGGCTTATTTTAATTAAAGATACTCTTTAAATATAAGGAAAATTTTTTCAATATAGTCTTAGTTCGTTAAGGACGTCTTCAGCACTCTCAACAAGTATTCCACCTTCTTTAATTAATTGGTTGCATAAACTGTTTTCTCCAACCCTAGTGGGTACACAGAAAACATCTCCTCCTATATCTAATACAAGACCAGCTGTAATTGAACTGCCTGACTTTTCACGTGCATACGGAATTAGAAGATTTTGAGATAAAGCTGCTACAATACGATTTCTCTTTGGGAAACGATATGCAACAGGTGCGCATTTTCCTGGATATTCGCTCAACAATAAATGATTCTTTTTAATCTCATTATAAAGTTCTAAATTATCCGAAGGAAAACACACATCAATTCCACTGCCAAGTACTGCAACAGTTTTTCCACCATTCTCAATACACGCTTTATGAGCTAGCCCATCTACTCCAGCAGCTAAGCCACTAACAATTACTAGTTTGCTAGCTAAACCTGAAACAATCTTGTTAGTCATTTCAGCTCCATATTCAGGTACATTACGTGCACCTACCACACCTAGGTGATTAGTTAATTCCTTAATCAAAGATATATCACCGTAATAATAGAGTACAAATGGTGGTTTAAATGCCCTTTTTAAATGTACAGGGTAATCTTCGTCCACCATCGTGATTACTCCGCATTTTAAAGTATCAGCGACACTTTCAACTTTAATGGGATCTAATTTCTTTTCTTTATCGCATAGATGAGCATAAATGCAATCCCAGTCGCCTTTATAAAGTAATGATAAATAAATAAGTAGGTTTCTTGCGTTCATAAAACACCTCCTACTTATTCTTACCAATGATTTTTAAAAAACCGGTCAAAAATCTTCAAATAAAGATACAGTTTTTAAACTAGATTCGTATACAGGCTTATAGCTATATCTATGAATTCCTTTAATTGGACCATATTTTTTAAGTGCGTCCATATGAAGCTTTGTTCCATAACCTTTATGCTTATCAAAACCATATTCAGGATATTGTTTAGCAAGATCATCCATAATGTGATCTCTTGTAACTTTTGCAATGATTGACGCCGCTGCTATTGGAAGCGCCTTCGCATCGCCTTTAATAATATCAATTACAGGCGCACCTACATTTTTAAGAGGCATAGCGTCAGTAAGAATTAAGTCATATTCATGATGCATATCCTCAATTGCTCTTTTCATAGCAACTTTTGTGGCTTCATAGATATTTAACTTATCAATTTCTTCTGCACTTACTATACCTACGCCCACTGCAATAGC
>CACYJD010000107.1 GCA_902774655.1 uncultured Erysipelotrichaceae bacterium
AAATGAAGCCCACGGTGTAAGTGATAAGATTTTAGATTTAGCAGATATTGCCGTTCGTATAGAAATAAATAATATGGAGTCGCTCAATGTAGGTGTTGCCGGAGGCATCGCTATGTATGAGTTGAATAAGATTTATGGCAAATAAAGGTAAATTAGCGTTAGTTCTTTGCGGTGGGGGCTCTCTAGGTGCTTATGAAATGGGCGTCTGGAAGCTTTTACGTGAGTTAAATATAAAACCAGATATCGTAACAGGAACATCTATTGGCGCTCTTATTGGTGCGATGGTTGTAGCGGATGACTATGATGGTGCTTTACATATGTGGAACACTATCAGTGCTGAAAAGGTTATGGTTGATGGCCTTAATTTTGATGAGGAAATGCTTAAAGGTGGTTATTTAGCAAAAAATGATAAGAAAATCATGGCGTTTGTTAAGCAATACTTTAAACACAAAGGCGTAAATATTTCTCCATTTAGAGAAGTTGTTAAGAATGCAATCAATCCAGCAAAAGTCATGCAAAGCGACATTGATTTCGGATTTGTTGTTTGCAGTTTTCCTGATTTTCAAGAGATTGATTTACGTAAAAAAGATGTCCATGAAGATGATTTAATTCCATATTTACATGCATCAAGTGCATGTTGGCCAATCTTTCCTGTTGAAACAGTATTTGGCAAAAAATATGTCGATGGTGGTTATAAAAATAACCTTCCAATTGATTTAGCAATTGAAATGGGTGCAACCGAGATAATTGCAGTGGAACTTGATGCTATTCCTAAAGCTCAATTCTCTGATTTAGAAGATTTACCTATCGTGTCTCATAAAATGGTGCCAACTTGGAACACTGGTTCAATGATGGACTTTAAACAAAGCTCAATTCAAAAGAACATTACTTTGGGTTATTTAGATGCTCAAAAAGCTTTTGGATTAAAAGACGGATTCCGTTATACATTTGATAAAATTGACCCTAAATATGAGGGCTTAATGAACCAAGTTGCAGAATTCTTCTTCCTTAACGTAGTTAAATTTAATGTTAGAGACTTTAAGAGCATTGATAAATTACTTAGATGGAGACTTGATGGTAAATTTATTTCTATCGCGCTATTGAGTTAGCGGCAGAAGAATTTGATGTGGATTATCATAAAACCTATAACGTTTTTGATTTTATTATCATGCTTTCTAAAAAATTACACACAACTAGAAAGTCTAAGGAACTTAAAAATGATCTAGCAAAATGTGAAAAGCACAACTTCAATGTTCCTTTTAAATCCTTATTATATTACGCGTACGATAGAGCCCTTAACGATATGAGCCTTAAAGGTTTAGGAAAATACGTTATTAAGTATCCTTTATTAGCTGTAGTTCTTTCTTTAGCGGATACTTATCAAGAGTTCGAACAGCAAGTCAAAGAGATTAGAGAAGAAAAAGAAATGTAAAAAATTTCTTGATGTTATCTTAGATTGTTATATATTGAATACATACGGAAGGAGAAGTTATGAACAAAATGAAAACAGCTCAGTTTAATAGCTTCTACTTTTATTATTATTTCTTTAGCTACAATTCATAACATTGGGCTTATTTCCTGGTGTTAATGAAAGATAACACCTAAGAAATGATAATCCTGATTTATTCCTTAAGTGTTATCGCTTAAGGTTTTTTATTAGGAGGCGAAACTATGAAGTCAAAGAAATTATTATTATTGAGCGCTATCTCATTAGTCGCTTTAGCATCTTGTGGTGGTAATCGTAGAATTGATATGTCTACTTGGAAATTCTCCCCAGAGAATCCGGATAATATTAAAGTTGGAATTCTTCAACCAATCGAACATGGTGCATTAACCGCTGCAAGACTTGGATTTGTTTCAGCATTTGAAGCATCAAATGTCAAAGTTACAATTGATTATCAAAATGCTGGTAGTTCTTCTAGTGATTTGAACACTTTAGCGAAGAACTTAGTCGCTAATAACGATTTAACTCTTGGTATTGGTACCGGCGCTTCAGTAGCATTACAATCTGCATCAATCTATGCTGGTAAAACAAATCCAATTTTCTTTACCGCTGTTACTGATGCCGTCGATGCAGGTTTAGTTGATAGCGATGCAGCTCCAGGACAAAACATTACTGGTAGCAGTGATTTAAACCCAGTTGCAGATCAAATTGCTTTAATTAAAAGATGTATTCCAAGCGCTACTAAGATTGGTGTTATGTACACTCAATCTGAACAAAACTCAAAAGTTCAAGCAGATTTAGCAAAAGCTAAAGCTGAGCAAGAAGGTTTAGCAGTTACCATTGCGACATGTAATGACGCAAGTGATATCGCTTCAGTCGCTCAACAAATATGCTCAAGTGGTATTAGTGCTTTATTTATTCCTACAGACAACAATTTAGCGGCTCACATGGATAGCGTTAAGGCAGCATTAGACGCAAATCATGTTTTATGTGTAACTGGTGAGACTTCATCTTGCCAACAAGGTGGTCACGTTACTTTATCAATTGATTACGAACAACTTGGATATAAAGCGGGTTTACAAGCTGTTCAAGTTATTAAAGGTGAAGCTAAACCTTGTGATATTCCAGTATTTAAGTTTGCTGGTGCAGAATGTGAACTACAAATTTCTTCTGCTAATTTAGCAGATGCAGGTATCACACTTCCTCAAGAAGTAGTTGACGCCGCCAAAGATATTAGCAAATAAATTATGGATTTCGTTAACTTATTATTCATCATTTTAACAAGTGGGCTTCCGTGCTCCTTATTGGCGTTAGGCATATTTATTACCTACCGCCTTCTTGACTTCGCTGATTTAACTGCTGAAGGTAGTTTCTTAATTGGCGGTGTTGTCTGCATCACCATTATTAAAAATGGAGGTAACGCTTTCTTGGCCACAGTTATTGCAATACTTGCAGGAGGAATGTGTGGCTTAATTACAGGATTACTTCATACAAAACTTAAAATTCCAAAATTATTAAGTGGAATTATTACAATGACCGCAAGTGCATCAATCGCTATGCTGATTATGGGTTCAACAGTGGAAACAATGTTTACTAATGTTGTAACACTCTCGTACACACAAGATACAATTTATTCACTCTTCTTTGTTGGAGGTGTTTGGAATCAAGTAATTGAAGCAGGGATTATGTTGGTTATTGTTTTAGTGGTTTTATTCTTACTATATTTCTTCTTCGGAACAGAATATGGTATGGCGATTCGTGCTACTGGAATGAATCCGCAAATGAGTAGAGCACAAGGTATTAACACTGATTTATCTACGATATTTGCTGTTTCTTTATCGAATGCTCTTATCGGATTAGCGGGTGCTATGTTCTGCCAAGATTTAAGATCAGTC
This sequence comes from uncultured Erysipelotrichaceae bacterium, assembly GCA_902774655.1. Lineage (GTDB taxonomy): Bacteria > Bacillota_I > Bacilli_A > RFN20 > CAG-826 > Fiminaster. The sequence goes on from CACYJD010000107.1 coordinate 3,340, forward strand.
GACGTTAAGACTGCATCAGGATTCTTAGTTATTGGCTTGGCTAGCATTATCATTGGTGAAACTATTTTTGGCAAAAAAACCTTCAAGAACTGGATTATTTCAGTATCTTTAGGCGCAATAATCTACTTCGTTATTGTCAACTTTGCTATTAGAGTAGGATTCCCAACCGAAATGAAAAACCTATTATACGCTGTACTTATCGTAATAGCGTTATGTATGCCGTTTATTAAAGATTATTTCAAAAAACTCTTCGCTAAGAAGAAGGAAGGAGGGCTAGAAAGTGTTAACAATTAAAAATGTCACCAAAGTCTTTAATATGACTGGTAATAAAGATGATGCCAGAAAAGCTCTCGATAATCTTAATTTGACTGTCAACGATGGCGAATTTGTTACCATTATTGGTTCAAATGGTAGTGGTAAAACCACAACGTTAAATATAATTACAGGTGAAAAAATGCCTGATAGTGGGAAAGTATTACTTTCCGGAATGGACATTACAAAGTTAAAAGTGCATCAAAGAGCAAAATACTTTGGCCGAGTATTCCAAGATCCTATGATTGGAACAAGCGCTGAAATGTCTTGCTTAGAAAATATGGAACTTTCCTTTAGGAGAGGAAAACACCGCTCAATGCTTAAGTGGGGCTTTTCTGATAACACAGTAAAACTTTTATTCCAAAAACAATTAGCAGAATTTGATCTAGGTTTAGAGAATAGATTAAGTCAAAAAGTTGGTGTCATGAGTGGTGGTCAAAGACAGGCCTTAACTCTTTTAATGGCATCTACTGATTGTAGAATCGATACTGAAAAAGAGTTCTATACTATGCACGTCAACGTGGAAACAGGTGCGTTAAGAGTGCAAGCGGAAAGAGAAATTAATGAACTTCAAAATAGAATAAAAGAAGCCAAAAAAGTTAATAAAACTGCAGGAACTCAAGCAAATGAGATAAATGTCTCAGAATTAGAAGCATCATTAAAGAAACTAAAAGCGGATTACAAAGGTAAGATTAAAGAAAAAGCTGAAGTATGCAAAAATGAGGCAATCGAATTCTATCGTAAGGCAGTTGAACAATATAAGACAAATTCTATTACTAGATGAACATACCGCCGCATTAGATCCTAAAACTGCTAAAAAGGTTTTAGATTTAACAGATAAAATTGTAAGAGAAAAACATTTAACCACTCTTATGATTACTCATAATATGAAAGATGCTCTCACCTATGGTGATAGATTAATTATGTTCCATGAAGGACATATTATTCTAGACGTATCTGGCGATGAGAAAAAGAAACTAAAAATCCAAGATTTATTGGATAAATTTGCATTATTGTAATTATTTACCCCACTTTTAAAAAGTGGTGTGATATAATGCTAATCGCGTTGAAAAAGAAGTAGTAACTTGAAACACGCTAATCAATAGGGAATGTGGAATAGTGGAACCCACAAGTGATTAGACGCAAGTGAATTCACCTTTGAGCAAGGTTAAGAGATTAACCCGCTGATCCCGTTAAGATTAAAAGAGCATATAAATTTATATGAAGTAGGATGGTACCGCGGACTCTTGTTCGTTCCTTGTACTGTCCTTTTTTATTTTCTAGGAGGGAGTTCAATAAATGAAAGAATTACTCGAAAAAATTAATGCTATAAGATCTGAACTAATTAATGAACTTAAGGATTTAAAAGATCAAGCAGCATTAAAGACTTTCCAAGAAACAAAGTTATCTAAGAAAAGTCCTATTAACGCTCTTATGAGCAACATCAAAAATTTACAAGGCGACGAGAGAGCAGCGTTTGGCCAAGCAGTTAATGATGTTAGAAAAGAAATCCAAGATGCTTTTGCGAAGAAGCAAGCTGAAATCCAAGAAGCCAAGGTGCAAGAACAAATCGCAAAAGAAACAATCGATATTACACTTCCATCTGTTGATTACAAAGTAGGGGGAATTAATCCTTTCTATCAAATCATTGATGAAATTACTGATATTTTCGTATCAATGGGTTATGAAGTTAAAGAAGGACCAGACGTTGAAACTGACTACTATAACTTTGAAAGAATGAATATCCCTAGCAATCACCCTGCTAGAGAGATGCAAGATTCTTTCTATATCACTAATTCCATTCTTTTAAGAACCCATACAAGTCCTGCTCAAGCACATGTAATGGATGAAAAGAAGGGAGAACCTATTAAAATTATTTGCCCAGGCAAATGTTTTAGAAGAGATGATGATGATGTAACTCACTCCCATCAATTTGGTCAAGTTGAAGGTCTTGTAGTAGATAAAAACATTAACTTTGGTAACTTAAAAGCCACTCTCGAATTATTCTTAAGAAAGATGTTTGGTGAGAAACGTGAAGTTAGATTTAGAGGTTCATATTTTCCATTTACTGAACCATCCGTTGAAGTTGATATCTCATGTATGGAATGCCATGGTAAAGGCTGTCCAACATGTAAAGGCACTGGCTATATTGAAATTTTAGGTGCAGGTATGGTTCACCCACACGTACTTGAAATGGCCGGTTATGATCCAAAAGAATATAGTGGATTTGCCTTTGGTGTAGGTATTGAACGTGTCGCTATGCTTAGATATGGTATTGATGATATTCGTAAGATATATCAAGGTGATGTTCGATTTATCGAACAATTTAAAGATAAATAATGTAAGGAGATTAGAAAGATGAAAGTATCATTAAATGTTATTAAACAATATGTTGATCTTAAAGATCTAACTCCTGAAGAAATCGCTCATAGATTAACTTTTGCAGGAGTGGAAGTTGAATCTATTGATCGTCTTGCAAGTGGAACTAATCTTGTTGTTGGTGAAGTATTAACTTGTGAGAATATGCCTGACAGTGACCACCTTCATTTAACTACAGTAGACGCTGGTCCTAAGTATGGAATTCTCCATATCGTTTGCGGTGCGCCTAATGTTAGAAAAGGTCTTAAAGTTATTGTTGCAACAGATGGCGCTAAGCTTCCTGGTGGTACAATCAAAAAAGGTCAAATCAGAGGTCACGAATCTGAAGGTATGCTTTGTTCCTTATTGGAATTAGGTGTTGATGCTAAATTCTTAAGCGAAGAACAAACTAAAGGTATTGAAGAATTAAAAGTTGGTAACGTAGGTGATGAAAACGTACTTGAACTATTAGGTTTAGATGACGTTATTCTCGACCTCAAGTTACTCGCTAATAGAAGTGATTTATATAGTTTATATAATGTTGCAAAAGAGATTGAAACTCTCTTTGACACCAAAGCAAATATTCCTGAATTGGTCTCAAAGAGTGGACTTCCTAGTGATTTTTTAGTGAAGTCTGAAACAAAAGCATGTTCACAATTCTCTGGAAAAGTCATTAAAGGTATTACCGTTAAAGAATCTCCAGAATGGATGAAACAAGCTTTACGTAGTAGTGGAATCCGCTCAATTAATAACATCGTTGATATTGGTAACTATGTCATGCTTTTAACTGGTCAACCATTACATATGTATGACTTAGATAAATTACCAAAAGAAGAACTAATTGTTAGAGATGATATTGAAGGTGACTTTGTTGCCTTAGATGAAAAACATTACGCACTACAAAAAGGTGATGTATGCATTACAAGCGCTGGTAGAGTAATGTGCTTAGGTGGTGTAATGGGTTCGCTTGAATGTGCTGTTGATGAAAGAACAAGAAATGTTGTTATTGAAGCAGCCAATTTTGACTTTGCTAGCATTAGAAGAACATCAATTAGACTAGCTTTAGGTAGCGATTCTTCTCAAAGATTTATTAAGGGTATCAACCCAAATCAATACGTCAAAGTTATGGCGTTAACCACCAAACTTCTTGACGAATTATGCGATGCTAAAGAAGTATATGAAACTAAAACATATTTAGAAAAACCATATGTTCAAACAGT
>CACYJD010000108.1 GCA_902774655.1 uncultured Erysipelotrichaceae bacterium
TATATAATTATCAATCTTAATGTCTGGTTCCGCACCACTTTCATAGCCTATAAATTCTTCATCATTGCGATTGTAATAACCGATATGAAGATTAGAAGAATGATACACGTACTCGCCATTTGGTAAATAATGGATACCAACTGCGCATTCACCACCACCGGATTTTTGGCCAATGATTGTGACATCTTTAGCGTTTTGCGCGTAGCAAGGGAAAGCGTTACCGCAAGAGAATGAGCAATCGCTTGTTAATAAATAAATATTAAAATCATCACCATAGCAATCATCTTTGTTATATAGTCCGTCACCAGTCGTATCGACTTTGGATGTTGCTAGTCCGATCTGACTACTTGGCTTTTGCATATAGTGAACATCACCAATATTATGCTTAGAAATAAGTGGCAATACTTTCATCAAAACACCAATCACGCCCCCGCCGTTTGTGGAAATATCGAGGACTACATTTTCAACTTTTGGGTTTTGTTTGATTTGTTTAAAAGCGTTTAAGAGCATGAAGAAGGAATCATAATCTCCAGCATCTTCTTTAACCGCACCAGTTGAATCAAATACTTGTTCTGAGCTTCCGAAAATAAAACTATCGAAAAGAAGCATTGCGGTTTTTTCATCAGAAGAATAGATGATTTCTTTTGATTCACAATAAGCGGCACTAGTTCTTTCTTTTCTATAGTTAATTAATTGAACTCTTAACTTTGAACGGTTAATACAGCCTGTGCCATATCTGCGCATATAGAATGATTGTTCTCCCCAAGTTTCATTTCCAGAAACTAAGGCTGTATGGTTATCATCTAATTTCGCTAATGTATCAGCGTAGGCTTGTACTCTTTCAGAATCATTGCTACTGAAAAGATTATTGTATGTGTTTGATTCTTTACAATAATCAGCAAAGGAATTGATATTTTTATATTCTTTTAATCCATAGAAATTATCTAAAAGATAAATGAATAGATTTGCATTGTAATCAATTAGATATTTAGGCATTGTAGAATCATTCTTGTTTTGGCTCATTTCTGAATTAACAGTGACCTTTTTATTACCGTTATAGAATTCTTTAGTCGCGTAATTTTCAACATCTCTAGTTTCATAGATGTTGGCGTAATTATATGAATAATAAAGTCCAGCATCATAAGAATAGGTAATATCAAAAAAGCCCAAAGGCAAATAATAATCACCTGAATAGGTAAAATAAATGTCTTTCAAGATACTAAATTTATAAGTTGAGAAAACACTAGATCCCAAAGTGGCACTGTCATATTCGGTTTTTAATCCATAATATAAAGAAGTTGTATCAATCGGATCGTCTCCTTCTTTAAAGGCTGCTTCTAAATTACCGGCGCTTGTGACTCTCTTAGTTGAAAAATCAATTTCAGTATAGAAATAAAGTTGGTTCTCAGAATTAGATACCATCCAAATTGCTTTGCTAAGTTCTCTTCTAACAGTGCTTGTAGCATCTTCTGCAAGGTGACTAGCAAATAAAGAGGCATATTGACTTAAAGTGATATATGGAATGTATTCCTGATTCTTAACAAATCTAGCTTTTAAAGAGTGTGTCTTTTCAGGGTTTTCACTATCTAAATTAATAACATCTATTTCTCTTGCTTCTGTTTCTTTTTGATTAAATCCTTTACATGAAGAAAATAGAAGTGTTGGTAATAATAAAAGGGCTAATAAACGGTAGTTTTTCATATATTACTCACTCTCTTTTACATTTTCTTCATCTTTCTTGATGAGATTTAAAGGTCTCCAATACTTGCAGCTGATAAAGTAGCAAAGAACACTGAGGGCAATGCAAACAGCTTTACCAATAATTGTTCCTAAGAATTGATAGAGCGTATAGCTACCGATCTTCCATTCAACAAGAGCAATTCCACCGACGAAGAAAACAGCGTGAATGACACTAGAAACAATAATAGCAACAGGAATAATTAAATATGGAGAAATGTTTTTCTTTCGGAAAGCAATTGTAATATAGATCATGACCCAAACTCCAATGATTGTTCCAATGGAAGAGAACAAATAATAGGAGAAGAGTTTAAATGATTCAGCGGTAAAACCGTTGGTCATTAGTTTCGCCATTAATTCAATGAAAGCACTGATGATAATGGCTGCAATGCTCGTAAAAGTCATCACTTTAGCGTCTTTATAACCATAATCTAATACTCTAACGATAATGGTATACATAAATAATGTATATAAAACTATCTCAATACTAAAAGTAAATGGACCAACGATGATAGGTGAAGTGTACGGATAGAAGATATTAGCATTAACCGCACAGCCAATAGCCACCGCGATTAAAGTTGGAACATCGATCCACCTTCTAAAAAGTGTTGTGAGTCCGAAGCTTAGAAACATAAAGATAATTAATAACGCTAAATTCATAGGAAAAATAGTATACACATTATTTCATAAATGTGGTAGGAAAAATTTATTGAGCAGGAACAGCCTCTTCCACCACTACTTGAGGTTCATATATTTTCTTTCTTAATGAGAATTCGTTTACGACATAGAAAACAATCATGACGATTAAAGAACCCATACACGTATCGGTTAAATAGTGAGCGCCCACTAATAATCTAGAGAACATCATCACAAAGCCAAATATCGCACCGATATAGAATAAAATTGTTTCTTTACCTTTGAGTTTTGGGAAGAAGAAAGAAGCAAATGGTAAGAACATTGCCATAATCATGCCTGTGCCAGAATGGCCACTTGGGAATGATTTGAATTCTTCTTTTGTAAGAGTTACACCATTAACAACTTTACCAATATGGTCTTTATATTCTGGGAAAAGTTGCCACCAACCATTACACAACTCCGTTCAGCTTCGTTTAGGCAAGCATCAAAACTTAAAGAGCTAAATCTACCTGCCTCGCTGACTACGGTAGAGAATTATGCCATCTACCAAATGGATGCTCTGAGATCTCTGACTATTCTCGCAACAACTCCGCCAACAGTGTCTTCAAACAATGGTATACCGAGCTCATGCCAAATCTATGTCCCAGCATCATCAGTCAACTCTTACAAGAGTGCGACTTGGTGGAGCAACTATGCGAGCCGCATCCAAGCTATTGAGGGATAGCAGATATTTTGCTTGCGTAGCTGCTCCAGCCTGATGCCGACTTATAGGAGTCAACCAAGTTGACAGGAACGTAGATGTGTGCAAGGCTGTTTGTAAGATTAAGAGCATTCGTCCCGAGAGTAACAACTCCATCCGACTTCAAGATTGTTATATCAGTAAGTGAACGGCAAAGTTGGAAAGTATTGTTGCCGATAGAACTTATGTTCGCATGAAGAATGATACTCTTTAATTTTGTATTATAGAAAGCATAACCATCAACAATTGTCTTGTGCAGAGGCAGAGTTATCTCCTCGAGAGTTGAAGACTGGAAGTCAATGTTGGA
>CACYJD010000109.1 GCA_902774655.1 uncultured Erysipelotrichaceae bacterium
ATTCCTAAGTTAAGCGGCCACTGTGGCAAATTAATTTGTTGTTTGCTTTATGAAGATGATGCCTACACAGATTTAAAGAAAACCTTACCAAGACTAGGTGAAACCTTTAAAAAAGATGGCGTTATTTACAAAATCACTTCAATTAACGTTCTTTCTAGAGAATTAAAGATTGAGGCAGAAGATGATATTCAATTCGTACCATACGAAGATATAAAGAAATATTTAAATAAACCAAACCATGAGAAGCCAGAATTTTCTAAGCAATAAACCACTTCTTTACTTGGTAGCGACTCCAATTGGAAATCTCCAAGATCTTTCACCACGCGCTAAAGAAATAATCGAACAAGCTGATTTAATCGCGTGTGAAGATACAAGAGTTAGCGGATTACTTATATCAAATTTAGGCTTCAAAAAACCTCTTATCTCATTAAGAGAACACAACGAAGTAAGTGAAGCTAATTATGTTGTAGAACAAATACTATCTGGCAAAAAGGTAGTGTATATGTCCGATGCAGGTTATCCTGCAATTTCTGATCCAGGTTCTAAGCTTGTTCAAATTGCTTTAGAACATTGCATTAATGTCTCAGTTATTCCTGGACCTAATGCTGGGCTCAGCGCATTAGTGGCTTCAGGACTAAATACTGATCACTTTTATTTCCATGGATTCTTATCTCCGAAAGAATCTCAAAGGAACGAAGAATTAAGAAAATTAGCAACTAGAGAAGAGACATTAATTTTCTATGAAGCTCCTCATAGAATTATGAAAACACTTGAGTCCCTATATGAAATTTTGGGAAATAGACGTGCTTGCATTGCTCGTGAATTAACTAAAAAACACGAAGAATATATAAGAATGAATCTTGAAGAAATGATTGCATTAGATCCTGAATCTTTAAAAGGTGAGATGGTAATTGTTGTAGAGGGTTGTTTAAAAGAGGTGAGCGACTCAATTGATGATAAAGAAATCATTAATTTAGTTAATAACTTCGAATCAATGGGCATTAGCACTAAAGACGCAATAAAAAAGGTGAGCGAACTCACCAAAGTATCTAAGAATTATATCTATAAGATATATCACAATTAATGACGTGGTATTGGTTGAGGACCAACAAAATCACTAACAGGCAGGGTAAAGATGATACCCTGTCCTTTTGTATCTAGTCCTGCTTCTTTATAAATTGCGTTAACAACATGGTCTCTTTCTTCTTTTGCGACAACAATGAGGATCATTTCTTTTTCTGGTGAAATTGAAATACCAAAGAACTTTTCCATTTCAAGGTTACCAGTACCTCTTGCATGGAAAATAGTTCCACCTTTGGCACCTTCTTTTCTAGCGGCATCCATGACTAAATCACTAAAACCGTTATTAATAATGCAAACAATTAATTCTTTTTCATTATCCATACTTTTACACCTCTCTGTTGTTAACTAAATATTTATAAATAGAGACACCTACTACGCTAGTGATATCTACAGAAAACGCTATACCTTTTGAATATTTTGATACTGAAAATCTATGTTTTAGCTTTTCTATTAATTGAGGAACAATTGATTCTTTAACTATTGTAAATATTGCTTGTTTCTTTGAATCACTTAAGCCTAAAACCTCATACATTTCTCTAGTTCCGGTACCTTCTCCGGTGGAGCAGAACGCTGCAGTAACACCTAAATTGAATAAGTATTTCTCAATAGTTTGAGCCTGTCCAAAAGGAACGATGATGACAAATAACTTCATCTTCTCTAATTTGTGAGACTTTTCATAAGGAACAAACTTTTCTTGTTTTTCTTCTTTTTTAGCTTTCATCATCTCTCCTTTCTAAAAGTGAATGATTTGATCATCAAAGTCACCTTTAATTCTTTTTCTAGATCTATTGTACGCAATAGCTTTTCTAAATGACGCGGTTAAACCGATTACTTGAATAGAAATTAACGGCATTAAAGCGACAACAGCAATTGTTCCAAATGCATCTAGCATAATATTGCTTGTATCGTAGCCATTTAGCGCGTAACACGCGCCAATTGCGTAAGGCAAAATAAATGTAGTATTCATAGGTCCACTAACAACACCACCAGAGTCAAATGCGATAGCGGTATATATTTTTGGAACAAAGAATGACAAACCAAAAGCTAATATATATCCTGGCACTAAAATATGCATTAATTCAAAGCTAGGAACATACATTCTTAAGATTGAAATCCCTATAGCAAGTCCATTGGAAATGGCTAAAGTAATCAAAACAGTTGTTTTTCCAATCGCACCATCACTAATGTTATCAACTTGGTCAGTTAAGACGTGAACAGCAGGTTCAGCAAAGATTGCGGCTACACCAAGAACAAATCCAATTAATGTAATCATCCAAGGCATCATTTCTGGTCTATCCGCAACAAGCTTGATTCCTAGTAACTTACCAATAGGCATAAAACCTGTCTCAACAGCAGTTAAGAACAAAACTAAGCCAATATATGTGTATAAAATACCAATTCCTAATTTGAGTAAACTCTTAATGGTAAGTTTTAAGAAGATAAAGTTATAAACTAAGAAGAATATAACAATTGGGAATAACGATATAAAAACATTAAGTAAAGAGTTTAAAAATGGATGCAAAAAAGCACTAACAATATTTGGTTCAACTGGTTCTTCAAAATGATAAGTAAGACCTGCGTTTCTCATAGTTAGCGCTAAAATCATGACCATTAAAATAGGCCCAACCGAACTAAATGCGACAAGACCAAATGAATCAGAGTTTTGGTTATTGCCGCTTCTAGAAGCAGCGATACCAACGCCCAAAGCCAAAATAAACGGAACTGTAATTGGGCCAGTTGTAACACCACCGCTATCAAAGGATAAAGGAAGTAATTGCTTATCAACTAAACAAGCTAGTGCAAAAAGTAATCCATAGAACGCTAAAAGCCATAATCTCAAATCTTTTTTAAATAAGATTCTTAAAGCTCCAATAACTAAAAAGAGGCCAACACCTACGCTTATCATGATAATTAGTAACCATTTATTAATAGGAACTTGTTCAGCTAAAACTGTTAAATCGGGTTCTGCAATTGTTACAAAAATTCCAAACAAAATTAAAATGATAATGAAGATAGATAATTTTTGCTTTCTACCCAATGAAGAACCAACATATTCACCCATTTTAGATATGGCGCTTTCAGCACCAAGGGTGAACAACCACATACCTGCAATAATAAAAATTACTGAAATTAGAAAAACAAATAAGAAATTATTAGGAATTTCTACTAGTTTAGTAAAATAAATAACCAACACTACGAGCACTACTGGTAGTGCACTTAGTGCAGAATCTTTAAGTTTACCAAGCCATTTCAAATTCATAACTCATTTATTATATTAATCGAAACAATTTTGTTAACAAAATAAATTTACTTAGTAAATAATTTGTTAAATTC
>CACYJD010000110.1 GCA_902774655.1 uncultured Erysipelotrichaceae bacterium
TTTTGCCCTTGATTACGTTAAGAAATATATTCATGATGGTAGGCAAAGAAACCCGGGAAGAAATACACCCATACTATTCTTGAATAGATATGGAGAGCCATTATCTAGGCAATATTTCTTCATGCTTATAAAAAAGTACGCTGAAGAAGCTGGCATAAGGGAAGAGATTTCTCCACACACGTTAAGGCATTGCTTTGCAACTCATCTTCTTGAAAATGGAGCAGCTTTACGCGCAGTTCAAGACATGCTCGGACATGCGAATATCGCGACAACTCAGATTTACACAAACATATCAACAAAACGAATTTTAAATGCTTACGACATCTATACGAAGCGTCGATAACTTAGACCGCCTAATTTTGTATAGAGTGGTGAAAGTGCAAGTCAAGAATCGATTGAGAACGGCCAATTTTGGCTGTTTTTAATTCGTATTTTTGACTTTTTGTGGGTTTTTGATTAATTCCTCGTTCAAATGTGTTTCGCGCCTTAAATCGCCTAAAATTACAGGCAAATAAATGCAGAGTGTCAGAATAAAGTCAAGATATATTCTAAAGTTTGGGACTATTGTCTCATTAACGCGAGTATATACGCGTATATTTATAAAACCAGCAAATTTTGGGTGACAGAAGCTGGATATATATCTTCATCAATAAAACGTCAAAAAAGTAAAAAAGAAGGAAATTAAGAAAAAAACAAAAACGCCTGCAAGCATGCATTATACGTGTTTCAAACATTAAAAGAATTAGTCAATTGCGTATGTGCATTTAGTTGCAAGCAGCGCGCTAAAGAAATAATTAAAGAAGTTCGGCGGAAAAGAAAAGTGGAGTAAAAGAAATATTTTAATTGTGCTCATCTAAGCGCGAAAAGAAAACCAACAAAGAAGGTCGCGAGCTTGCGCAATAAAAAGAACTTTATAAGAAATCTGATCACACAAATGCACGGTAAAAAGAAATTTAAGGTAAAGAAAAAGCCAGTTGCGTATATGCCTGCAAAAAGAAAACTTTATTGTAAAAGAAATTGCTATCACGTGACGTGCAAAAGAAAGAAAAATTTAGAAAAGAAAGCTTACCAAGTACATGCCTGCGTAAAAGAAAAACTTTAGCAAAAAGAATGTTTCTTCAATGCATGAGCGCAATTAAAAAGAAAATAAAGTAAAGAAAATATTTGTTGTCATATTTAGGTGGCTAAGCTTATTAGAAGCAGTGGTAGAAGTGGTAAAAAATTAGCCCTCCAGAGTAGCAAATTAGTAGTTTTTGCACAGTGGAAAAGTGTGGAAAACAGGTAAAATTCACCTATGTTTAAGTGCTTCACAATTGGAGTATTTGTCTATAAAGTTTCGATTATTTCTTATCTTTTTATTATATGGTTAACATAATATCTATTATGCGAAGTTGCTTATTTAGTAAAAAAGAAAAGAGTGACCGTTAATCACTCTTATCTAAGTTATTCTCACGCGTGCGTACGTGTTTCTTATTAATTATTTACGGGCGAATACTTCATCTAATGAGATTCGTTCTCTTTCAGCTTTTGAGAAAATATTAATAATCACATGATGAGCGTCGATTAAGATCCAACCTGATTCTGGAGTTCCTTCAACGTGGCCAACATCAATTTTTGCTTTAGCTAATTCGTCGGTGACAATTTCGCTTAAGGCATTTAATTGTCTGATGTTGTTTGCTGTTGCCAAAATGTAATATTCGGCAAATGGAGTTTTTTCAGAAACATCAATTGTCTTAATGTCTTCAGCCTTGTGATCGCTTAATACTTTTTCGACTAAGCTGACTACTTTGTCTTTTCTTGGCATTCGAAATCCTTTCTTTATTTTAAATATTGATCCATACACTCTTTGGTGTATTTATTCATAATGTCTTTATTGTGCGCTAAAAGATATTTCTTATTATCGGTCAAGGTATCTAAAAATCCTTGATTATAATCTTTTAGGCATGAATTAATTAACCAAGTCGAGTCAAAGGCTCTTGTTGGTTCAATTTTATCTGAGGCGTAAACGATTTTACCGAGTACGCTCATATTGGCTTTGCCTGTGCAATGATATTTAATTGCGTCCAATATTTCTTCGTCATCAATTTCAAATTCCTTTTTAGCGAGTTCGACTCCAAGGAATTGATGATATGAAAATGTAGGCAAATCTAAATCATCTGGATAATTCTTTTTCATAAACTCAATTTGAGCGAGATTACCAAATAATTTAGATTTACCTATATCATGTAAAATTCCAGCGATATACGCTCTTTCGGGTCTATCTAATTTATTAGATAAAGCAATTTTATAGGCTAGATTAGCGACACTAATAGAATGGTCTAATCTTTTATCGTCAAGATACTTTTCTAATATAGAAACGTAATATAATCGATTTTTCTCGATATATTCTCTTACAACATCAGGAATATCGATAGAACGAAGCTCTCTAACGTCAGTGCTAGAAACATCTCCACTATCAAAATATTCGATAGATTCCATCTTAAAACGATTAATCATATCTTTATTTAAGATATATCCAGGTCTATCGACATAAATAACCTTGGCTAAAGAAGCAAGCTGCACTGCTTCTTGCCATTTATCAAATTGATTTACTTGGTCTGTTCCAATAAGTAGATATAATTTATCGTCATGATATTTATTAAGTAAATATCTAACAGTGTTAATCGTATAATTTATATCTTCATCACTATTAAGTTCGTATTCTTCAATAATAGAACCCTTTAGTTCAGGTGTAGACTCCACTGCTAACTTAAGCATATTAAGTCTATCATTTGGATCACTATTAGGAGCTTTCCATCTAGGATGTTTGGCGGGTACAAAAATGATATCAGCGTCAAATTTATTCTTCGCTGCTATAGCAGTTTTGATATGACCGTTATGTATTGGGTCAAATGTTCCACCAAAAATGATATATTTTTTCATTTATTTCTTATTAATTGTATTAATCTTTGAACTACCAACGTGGACCGCTACGCCTTTAGGCACATAGAGTCTAAATTGTTGATTGTTGCTCTTTAAAGTAATCCAACCTAAGCCAAGGATTGAGATATCAACAATCTTATCTTCGGTAAGAGTGATGTAATAAACATCAAAGTCCTCTACTTTCTTAATCTTAGCGAATGATGGCTTTAAGAGTTTGGTGTTATTTAAAACTAAGAATCTATCAAGCATTTTGATATTCATAACTCTATCGACAGTAACGTTATCACTGAAATAGCAGTTAATAAACGAATCTTCTTTATTGATAGGTTCTAAGATGGCGAAGCCTCCAACAAATAAGCAATACTTCTTATCGATTGGGAATGCTCTATTCTTAACCTGACGCTTAGGAGCGACTTGGTGAAATGTTGCTTTAGATAATTTAGGCAATAATGAGTTAGGGTTTTCATAACCTTCGACATT
>CACYJD010000111.1 GCA_902774655.1 uncultured Erysipelotrichaceae bacterium
ATTGCCTACAACTGAAATGCTAAGTAAATGGGAATTCTTACCTAAAGAAGTATTTGAGAATGCTGATTTATGTATTATTGATTCCAATGGTTACTACATTATTCGTGAATATGCTTTTAAGAATGAAAACTTCTTTAATTTCTATAAAAACAATAATCCTAACACTGCTGAAGGATATGAAGAAATATTCAATAAAATGACCACTTCAAGCGGTTCATTTATGATGAAAGATTCTGATTATGAAGAATCCATTCTTGCTCATGTACCATTTAGTGATGTTAAAGACCTAGGTTGGACCATCCTTAGTATGATGCCTAGTAAGTATTTAGTAGTGGGCACTCAAAACTGGTTACTTATTGGTATTATTACTACTGGGTTAGTAGCGTTATTCATCTTTGATGTTATTGTAATGGTTATCTTTAATAAACAATTAAGAGCCACCGCTAAAGAAGCAGACTCTGCTAATAAAGCGAAGACTAATTTCTTATCCACTATGTCTCATGATATTCGTACACCAATGAATGCGATTATTGGTTTAACTACCATCACTGAGAAGAATTTAGATGATAAGAAATTAGTGCACGATAATCTCCGTAAGATATCTTTAGCGAGTAACCATTTATTAACTTTAATTAATGATATTCTCGATATTTCTAAAGTCGAAAGTGGCAAGTTAAATCTAGTCCCACAAACATTCTCAATTGTCGAAACAGTGGAGAACCTAATGAATTTATCTCAACCTACGATTAAAGAGAAGAATATTGAATTCTCCTTTAGAGTGAGTCAAATGGATAAAGAATATCTATATGCTGATCAATTAAGAATCAATCAGATTTACATTAACCTTCTTTCTAATGCGATTAAGTACACTGAAAGAAACGGTAAAGTTAGTGTTGATATGATTGAAGAGAATAGTGATAAAGAAGGTTATGTAAAACTTACCTATAGAGTCGCTGATACTGGTATTGGTATGAGTAAAGAATTCTTAGCCAATCTATATCAACCATTCTCTAGACAAACCGATAGTAGAGTAAACAAGATTCAAGGTACTGGATTAGGTTTAGCTATCACTAAACGTATGGTGGACCTCATGGGTGGTACAATCGAATGTGAATCCGAAGAAGGCAAAGGCACAACATTCACTGTAGTACTTGAATTACCAGTCGCAGATCAGCAATCAATTGAAATGAAGCTAGAACCTATTGATATTTTACTTGCAGATGATGATGAAGTCTTGCTTGCTACAGGTAAAGAAACACTTGAATCACTAGGTTTAAATGTTGACACCGCTAATAGTGGTTCTTCAGCGTTAGAGATGATTAAGAACAAACATAAAGAAGGGCATGATTATCGAATTGTAATAATTGATTTAAAGATGCCTGATATGGATGGAGTGAAGACTATTCAAAAGATCCACGAAGAAGTAGACAAAAATATCTCTGCTTTATTAATCTCCGCTTACGATGTTAGTGATGTTGATGAAGAGATTAAGAAGGCAAATATCAGTGGCTTCTTAAGTAAGCCTTTATTCCGCTCAACCTTATATAACAAGATTAGCGAAATCTTAGGTAATGAAACCAAAGTAGTGGAACAAGAAAATGAATATGCTGACCTAGCGGGACTCAATATTCTTGTCGCGGAAGACAATGATATTAACTGGGAAATCATTTCTACATTACTTTCAATGTATGGAATTAACACCGAAAGAGCGGAGAATGGTTTAGTCGCTCTTAACAAAATGAAAGAAGCTAAGAAAGATCAATATAAATTAATCTTTATGGATATTCAGATGCCAGAAATGAATGGATTAGACGCTACTAGAGCTATTCGTTCATTAAATGATTCATACGCATCTAGAATCCCAATTATCGCTATGACAGCGGACGCATTCGCCGAGAATATCGCGGAATGCTTAGATGCTGGAATGAATGGCCATATTGCTAAGCCAATTGATATAAAGCTCGTATTAAAAGAAATTCGTCGAATTAAGGAGGAGTCCAACGTATGAAAAAATTATCAAGCCTAGTTTTTGCAGCCTTAATGATAGGTTCCTTATCTTCATGTGGGAATAATCAAAATGATGATTTTACTCCATTATTAGATCGAAATAGGGAGTGCATTATTACAATTAATGGAGACTATAGTAACTTCGATTCATTGCAAACTCAGATAAATGGATTTAGAAAGTACTATGGAAATGTAAAAATCGAATACACAAAGCTTTCCAATTATTTTACAGACATCGTTAATAGATTAGAGAGCAGCGAAAAGCCAAATATTTTCTTTGCCACTTCAGCAATGTTAAATGATGAAAAATACGCCACCGTAGTGGCACATATGGAAAATCTAATGGATCCTTCATTGAATTTAAATTTAGATTGTATCCGCAGTGGTCTTATTAATAGAAAATATACAGACAAGCTTCTTATTGTTCCTATTTTTGCTAGGACATATGGAATGCTTGTAAATGAAGATTTATTTAAAAAAGAAGAATTAGAAATTCCTCAAAAATGGTCAGAATTATTAAGTGTTTGTGCCTCATTTAAAGAAAAAAAGTATCAAAGCCCAATGATGGGTTATACTGCTGGCACTGATAATTGCTTTATGAACACAGTAGCGTATCCAACATTTGTAATTGATATCGCTAATAACCAAACAGCCCTAGACTACGCTAACAATAAAGATGAAAGAGCTGGGGAATATATGCGTGATGCACTACTCAAAGTAGTCACATTAATTAATAATGAATGCATTAACATGGAACTTTGCAAAGATATTGGAGACAACTATGGAAAAGTTATTTCAAAGTTCTTCGATGGCGATGTCCCAATGATGATTGGCACTGCCGTAACAGCGTCAGGAACAAAGAGTAGAGAAAAGGATTCAAAGCCATTTCAAGCAAATCCATTTAAGTATTCTTTCCACCCAATTCCATTAAACGAACAAGGTAGCTATTTTATTGATAGCCCAGCTTTAGAGTTTGCGGTTAATAAAGACGCTGAAAACTTAGATATGACTAATGAATTCATGAGATATCTTCTTAGACCTCAACAACTTAAAGCAACCGCAAGAGAAAAAGGATTACTTCATGTTGTAAAAGATGTTCAAGATAATCCAATGTATGAAGCGTTTAACAATATTCCAGTAGAACATATCTATTCTCCAGAAGTGATTGGAATTTCTGATGATTTAGCGGTTCAAATTAAGATGGCATCCTACTATGTAGGTAAAGGTACTTATGATATTGATGCAGCTATTGCAAATTATGGGCAATTCGTAGACGCGAAAAAATAAATCTATACAATAGGTATTATGGACAGCAAGAAAACAAAATTAAGTAAAAGCAGATTCTTAGTCAAAAAGACTGTTTTAATCGTTGATGATGAAGAGATCAACGTTGAAGGTCTATGATGGTAAAGAAGCTTTAGATATTCTTTTAAAAGAAGAACAAAAAATCGATCTCGTACTTTTAGATGTTTTCATGCCGTTTGATGGTAGAGAAGTTTTAAAGGTTAGAAACGAAAATCCTGGCCTTAAACGTATTCCATTCATTGTTTGTACAAGCGATAAAAATATTGAGAAAGAATGCTTCTACTTAGGTGTTAATGACTTTATTAAAAAACCTTATGAAAACCCAGATATTATTGTCGCTAGAGTAAAACGAATGATCGAATTATATGAGGATCGTTCGATATTAAAAGAAGTTGAAAGAGAAAAACTCACCAATTTATATAACCTAGATTTCTTTAAGAAATACTCTAATCAATTCGATGCTAACTTCCCAGAGCTTAAAAAAGATATGCTCCTATTATCAATCAATCGATTCACATTAATTAGTGAACTATATGGTAAAGATGTTAGTGAAAAGATTATCAAAGAATTTTCTTTAAAGATAATCGACTATATCTCTGGTCATAGTGGTTTAGTTGGTATTGATACTGAAAGTGGATACTTACTATATCTAGAACACCAGGATAGTTATGACGTTTTAATTAGTAATCTCAACGAAACTGCTAGAGAATTATTTAATAATATCCATATCGCCTTTAAAGCAGTAGTGTATCCATTTGTTAATCCATCTCTTGAAAAAGAAACAGTTATCGATAGATTAAGAAACACCCTTACTGCTCTAAGTTCTGATTACACTAAAACGATTGTCTTCTATAGTGAAGAAAATCAAATTAAAACCCTACATTTAGAGGAATTAATACATGCCTTCCCACAAGCTTTAAAGGAAGAACAGTTTAAATTATATTTCCAACCGAAATACGCTATTCAAGGTGATAAACCAACACTTGCAAGTGCGGAAGTACTCGTAAGATGGATAAGTCCAAAATTTGGTTTTGTAAATCCTGGAGAGTTCATTAATTTATTTGAAGCAAACGGTTTAATTGGCAAACTTGATTCTTACATAATGAGAAAAGCAGCCGAGTATATGCGTGTTTGGAAGGAAAAATACGGATTTTATGTCCCTCTATCAGTTAACCTTTCAAGAGTAGATATATATCGTCCAAACTTAGTGGAAGAAATTATTGAATATGTTGATTCTAATAACGTTCCAAGAGATAAATTCTATGTTGA
>CACYJD010000112.1 GCA_902774655.1 uncultured Erysipelotrichaceae bacterium
GCGGCTTCTTTAACCGCTTCTGCTACAACCTTGTGTGCATTCTTATCAAATGCGAATGGAAGGATGTAATCTCTTCTTAATTCTTCAGGTTTAACGCAGTTAGCAATGCCAACTGATGCTGCTTTCATCATTTCCATATTAACGGTTGTTGCTTTAGCATCAATTGCACCTCTAAATAAGCCAGGGAATACTAATACGTTATTAATTTGGTTAGGATATTGGCTACTTCCAGTACCAACAATAAATGCACCAGCTTCAATAGCCAGATCAGGAGTGATTTCTGGAACTGGGTTTGCACATGGGAAGAGGATTGGTTTTTCTGCCATTGAGCGAACCATGTCTTGAGTTACAACATTAGCAACAGAGACACCTACAAAGACGTCTGCTCCCTTCATTGCATCCGCTAAAGAGCCGACTTTATGTTCTTTATTTGTAATTTTTGCTAATTCTTGTTTAGCAGCATTTAACTTTGGATCACCATCGCAAAGGATACCTTTCGAGTCACATGCGATAACGTGTTTTGCGCCTAAGAACATTAAGTATTTTGCAATAGCAATACCAGCTGCACCTGCCCCATTAACAACGATATGAATATCTTCGATCTTTTTACCTGCTAATTTAAGGGCGTTCATTAAAGCTGCACCTGTAACAATCGCGGTACCATGTTGATCATCATGGAATACTGGAATATCTAATTCTTCTTTAAGTCTTGTTTCGATTTCAAAGCATCTAGGAGCGCTGATATCTTCAAGGTTAATACCACCAAATGAACCACTAATTAATTTAATTGTTTTAATGATTTCTTCAGTATCTTTACTCTTAATGCAAATTGGGAAGGCGTCGACATCACCAAATGCTTTAAATAATGCGCATTTGCCTTCCATAACAGGCATGCCTGCTTCTGGACCGATGTCACCTAGTCCTAAGACAGCGGTGCCGTCTGTGATGACTGGAACGGTATTCCATCTACGTGTAAGTTCAAATGATTTGCTTACATCTTCATGGATTGCCATACATGGTTCTGCAACACCTGGGGTGTAAGCAAGCATAAGTTCTTCTTTACTACCCACAGGAACTCTTGCAACTGTTTCAATCTTACCTTTCCATTCATAGTGTTTCTTAAGGGATTCTTTTCTAATATCAGACATATTTTATACTCCTTTATATATATCAATATTAATTACATTGGGATATAGGCTACACTAGCGCCTAAGGTCATCATAATAAATATCATGCAGTTAAGTAACGCACCAAAGTAGACGTTACCACTAAGTTTATAGGTTATTCTATTCACGATAGGTAATAAGAACATCATTGGGATTAAAGCAAATACCATGTTAACGAATAACCACATTTCACTACTATCGGTTGGTGAGAAATAACCATAGAAGACTGTACCTGTTAAGAAGTAACAGACATAGTTAACTATTAAAATGAATACTAAGCCAAGTGAGTTCGCTAATGCTGCCACAATAGTAGTCTTAGTTTCACTCCAACCTTCAAAAGCAATAGAGAGATTTACTCTAATTGAGTTAGATAAATAGAAGACTAGGAATGGTAATAAGTAAATTAACCAAGCAACGAAGAATCTAGGTTGAATTGGTGCACCACTAATTAACATAAATCTAAAGTCTTGATGCATTAATAAATTAACTAAATGAATCATTCCGAAGTAGACTAAGAAGAGCGCTACTGCTAATAAGATTGATTTAGCTAAATCTAATGGCTTAACAGCAAGTAGTTTAAATTTCTTCCAATCTAGCTTAACTTCGGTATTAGTTACTTTACCTCTGATAAAGTAGACCAAATTCTCAATTAATGTAGGAACGGTATATAAAACCATACCAAATAAACCATTAAATACCGCCCACAAAACAACTGCGTTAACCATTCTTGCTGGGAAGAAGAATGTATAAGTATTAGCAGCAGCGTCGCTCATCCAATCCATGGACAATCTAGCACATGGAATGAAGTCTAAACATGCAACAATTGCACCGATAACAAGAAGTGTCCAGAACATGACTTTATCGTAGATAGATTTGCGTTTACTCTTAGGTTCCACTTGTGGTCTAGATGTAATCTTTTCATTAATAAAGTCAGGATCGATAGCAGCTTCTTTACCACCATAAGCGACTCTTGCTACATTCTCTAAAGCGACTCTATGAGTGCCTTCTTTTTTAAGAGATTTCATGAATGGAACATGGGTAACGATTAAGCTAGCAAGGCTATATACTAAGATGAAGCCACATACCATTGAAATGCCATTGCTAGCTTCTTTACCCATCCAAATCATGGATGTGTCAGCTATATTTGTATCGAAATTTAAGGAATCCTTAAAGAAGTTAATTGTATTAGCAATTGAAAGTGTATCATACATTTCAAAGCAGTGATTGATATCTTCTCTATGAATGATTCGATAGTCATGGGTTTCATAAGAACCATATACTTTATCAATTTCAAAATTATAATAACTGTTCTTGTCTTTACCATTAACGTCATTAATAAACATTAACGCTACAATTTCAAATGAGTCAGTGCTGCTTTGATAACGGAAAGCACCTTCATCATAATAGGCGTAACTCATTGCGACGTTAGAATGTAGATTTTTAAATCTATTAGCAGCGCTTAATTTGATATATCCACTTATATATAAAGATTTAATGATTGATTCTTCGTAGTTATCACCCGCAAAGTTCTCTGCTAATTGGCATACATTACCACCACCGGCGGAGTGACCAACTGCGCCAAAGCGACCTCTATCAATATAGTTGAATTCTTCTAAATTGTTATATACGTATTGAACCAAATAGTTAAGACCATTACATCCAACTGTTGAAGAAATCATTTCTCCATCTTCACTATAACCTGCAGCAGTTGTAGCACCTTGAGAACCTGGGTCTAATGTAAAGACAACTGATCCTCTTCTACTTAATTCAATAGCGTATTGAGCCATTGTTGCTCTAGTTCTAGTAAAGCCTGGCATGACAAATACTACCGGATAAGGATTTTCTTCACTAGCGGCTTTTGGAACGTATTGAGTAACTCCAAAATGAAGCATATCATCTTCGATTACGTAGTTATGGCCATTAAGTCTATTACGTTCACCAGCGTTATATTCTTCGGTCATAGCTTTAGTTAAAGTAAAGTCACTTACTTCGACTGTATAGCCACTTGTTTCGAATGAGAACGCGACAAATGAACTAACTAAAATTCCTAAGAATGATGCGCACGCTAAGATAAAGTTGGAGCGTTTCCACCACACCTTATTTGGTTTATTTTCACGTGGTTTAAATTCTGAATTTTCAATAGGTTCTCCACTATTTCCTAAAAAGAGAGCCAAAACTGATAATACTGTACCAGCAACAGT
>CACYJD010000113.1 GCA_902774655.1 uncultured Erysipelotrichaceae bacterium
GACTTAGTTCTCGCTATAGTGTAGCCTCTAGATAAAACATTATCTACACTTAAATTATTAAGCCTTCCTTTAATAGACTCAACCTTGCTTTGTTTAAGCTTGATGTAATTTGAGGCTATTAGAGTGAGCTTTTCATTCATGACCCTTACTTTATCTAGCTTTGATTCATAAATCGAACTAGGGTTCTTAAAATAAGGATTTAGACGATATTTATCTAATTTTGTGGATAGCTCTAGAATCTTTTTACCTATAATATCGTCTAAATCTTCATTAATTTCATCTAAAGACATATAGATTTCACGTTTATCAACGGTCGCAAGTTCCGCCGGTCGCAAGTTCCGCAGCTCCTGTAGGAGTAGATGCTCTTTTATCGGCGACATAGTCGATAAGAGTGAAATCAATTTCATGACCTACAGCAGAAATAACAGGAACCTTAAAAGCGGCTACCGCTCTTACGAGAGTCTCATCATTAAAGGCGCTTAAATCTTCGCTAGCGCCACCACCACGGCCAATAATTAAAGTGTCGATATCTTCTTTACTTGCTTCATTTAACGCGCGTAACAAGTCTTTAGGAGCGTCTTCACCTTGCACTAAGCTAGGGAAACATTTAACTTCAACAAGAGGATATCTACGAAGTAGGTTTGTTTTAATATCCGCCATTGCGGCACTATTAGGGGCGCTAATAACGCCAATAGCTTTTGGATATAGGTTGATTTCTCGTTTACGATCTTCATCAAATAGCCCTTCAGCGGCGAGTTTCTTCTTTAGAAGTTCGAGTTCGATAAGCTTTTGGCCAAGACCATCAACTTCGATAGCGTTTACGTAAAGTTGATATTCTCCTCTAGCTTCATAAACAGAGACGCTTCCTTGAGCGATAATCTCGTCTCCATCCTTAAGAGTTTCAGGAGCGTACCTTGTATATGTAGCGAACATGACACACTTAATGACACTAGTGTCATCTTTAAGTGAAAAATAAATATGACCACTTGGATAACGTTTTAGATTAGATACTTCACCTTTGACTCTAAGCATAAGTAAATTAGGGTCGCTAGCGAACCTACTTTTAATGTAATTATTTAAGCTTGAGACACTATAGGTGACTATATTCATAAAACGTTATCTAAGATACCATTGATAAATTTGTAATCTTTTTTATCTAAAAACTTCTTCGCTAAGTTAACGGAAACATCGATGATTACTGATTTATTTCCGCCTTCCATGTATTTCATTTCAACGTAGGCCATTAGTAGAATTGCTTTAGAAATGTTATTGATTCTATCGAATCTCCAGGTAGGCATATGCTCTTGGTAGATAGGTATGATTTCATTGATGTGGGATAAGGATTTAATAACAACCTCTTTAGAGAAGACTGGGATATCGTCATAAGGAAGGTTATAAACTCCTTCCATAATCTCTTTTAAATCAAACTCTTTTTCGAGTTCGATATATAAAAGAGCATCGTATAACGATGTTACGATTAATTCTTGTTCTTTATTTCTACTAATCTCATTCATTAATGACGTCCTCTCTTTCTATCCCATTGATGATTGTTTTACCTTCCGCCATAAAGCGTTTTTCGATGTTTACAACATGGAAATGTTCAAATATCGCTAATCCAAGGACTGCGATAACTAGAACATGAAGCACTAGGCTAAACATAATATTGGTGAGTGATAAGCTGGCGCTTACCTCTCCATAAATATAATTATTGACCATGAACACGAATCCAAAGTCCACTGCGTAAAGGGCAGTTCCAATAATTAGAGGAATTAAATATCCTCTACTAGCGAACATTCCTAATACTGCAAATAAGGCTCCAAAGCCAAGTCCTATAAGGATAAGGAAGAAAACTCCTAATCCCATAGAGGAATTTCTAAGGATGACGTTCGCTAAATAAATAACAATTGTGGGTGCTAAAGAAAAACCACTTCTAGGCCAAGGATATTCAAAGACATCCTTAGCGAGTTGATCACTCCCTACTTGAACCGCACCAATAATGACAGCAAATAGAGCTAAAACTCCGATGTACATCAAAAACATCGAAGTTTTCTTATATAAATTGACGTGTCTATTGTGTAGACTAGCGTAATTCGGAGTGGGTTTATTCTTCTTAGCTTTGCCCATTATTCAATTCCTGCAATCTTAAGATTGATAGAGAATGGAACACTATCAAGATAAGTGATTAAAGCGTTATTAATCTCCTCTTGAATGTTTTCACAGACATCGCTTGGATTACTTGAATTAATAATCTTTAAGTCGACATCAATGTCCACTGCTCCAGACTTTCTAAATGTAACTCTTAGTGGTTTATAAAGCGCAAATAAAACCTTATCCACTCTTTTATGATTAGTGATTCTATCGACTATTTTTGCACCACTAACGTTATGTAAAGCGTCAAGAGCGATACTTTCGAATACCTTACGGTAAATCTTCATCTCGCCAATATTGGAATAATTCTTAACAGTAATATAATCCGCCATATTAACCGACTTTCTTAATGATGCTAACTAAGTGATCACTTGTGAAATCAAAGTGAGCAATTGCATCTTTGGATGGTGCACTGACACCAAAGGTGTCGATGCCCATAACTGTATCAGCGTATTTATACCAGCCAAAGGTTGAAAGCATCTCAACAGCGATGCGTTTAGCTTTTGGTAAGCTTAAAACTGAAGATTTATATTTTTCACTTTGAGCTTCAAAGATTTCCATTGAAGGCATAGAAATAACTCTAACTTTGACTCCTTCGGCTTCTAGTTTCTTAGCAGCTTCAATTGCTAAAGCAACTTCACTACCAGTAGCGATTACTTCGTAATCTGCCTTACCTTCAGTATCTAAAATTACATAAGCACCTTTCTTAGCGGCTTCGTAATTAGAAGGAATAACTGGTAAGTTTTGTCTAGAAAGAATTAATGCAGTTGGAGTGAGCTCACTATGAAGGGCGTAATCCCAAGCAGCATAAGTTTCTCTAGCGTCAGCAGGTCTAAATGTTACGACATTAGGAATGCTTCTAAGCATTGCTAAGTGTTCGATTGGCTGATGAGTTGGACCATCTTCGCCTAAGGCGATGGTGTCGTGAGAGAATAGATAAATCGCTGGGAGTTTGCTCAAAGCAGACATTCTAACAGCGTTTTTCATATAGTCACTGAAGACTAGGAATGAACCAACATAGGTCTTAAGACCTCCGTGCAAAAGCATACCGTTTTGAGCGGCGGCCATTGCAAATTCACGGATACCAAAGTTGATATTTCTACCTTCTGGGTGAGCTGGTGAGAAATATTCTCCACCAACTTTAGTCATAACTGAACCAGCAACGTCAGCGCTACCACCAATTAAAAATGGGATAGCATCGTGAAGTTTGTTAAGTGCTTCACCGCTAGCAGCTCTACTAGAAAGGACACAGTCACTAGCGAATTCTGGTTCTTTATCGAATGCAAATTTATTGACATCACCTCTAAGAGATGCAACAAATGTGTCATAAGCTTCTTTATGTTCAGCTTCGTATGCTTTAAGGTCTTCTTTATATGCTTTTTCAGCACGTTTACCTCTATTAGCGAATTTTAGTTTGAAGTGATGATAAACTTCTTCTGGAATATAGAATGGTTCATGA
>CACYJD010000114.1 GCA_902774655.1 uncultured Erysipelotrichaceae bacterium
GGTTTATACAGCATTAGAAAAGCATGTTTTCATGTCTTTAAGATCAATTATTATCGCTGCTGTTTTAGATGTAATTATGTTCGTCGCAGTAAAAAGACCAGGAGACTTGATGGTTTATGCTCTTATTAATGTCTCCACTACCATACTTACAGTCATTATAAATTTAATCTTTTTACCAAGAACTTATAAATTTACGAAATGTGGCCAAATCAATTTGAAGCAATATCTTCCTTCATTAGGTGTTTTGCTAGTTATGTCTTTATCAATAGCGCTTTACGATAAAACAGATTCATTTATCTTGGGTTTAATTGATGAATCAAAGGCTAGTGTTGGTGCTTATAGTGTAGGTATTAAAGCAATTGAAATGGTTCTAGCGATACTAACCGGCTTATCAACAGTATTCATTCCAAGAGCGTCGTATTACTATAGCAAAAAAGATATGAAGCAATACAACAATCTCAATAAATATTCATCAAATATTGCCCTATTTTTAGTAATTCCTGCAATTGGATTATTTATGCCATTATGCTACCAAATTACTAAATTAATTCCATTATGCTACCAAATTACTAAATTAATTTCTGGTGAAGTTGGATACGAGCAAGCAGGTATGACATTACTTATTCTTTCCGTAATGATGATTACCTATTCAATTTCGTACATCATTTACACTCAAGTGCTAATCCCACTTAAAAAAGAAAAATACTATATGTTCTCAATGCTTTTTGGAACAATACTTAACGCTGGTTTATCAGTTTTATTTGGAATGGTAATCTTCAAAGATACCCCTGCTATTGGAGTGGCGTTAGGCACCGTCATTTCAGATACTTTGATTTTGATCTTCTTATTCTCTAGAACCTGGGAATATTCGAAAATCATGTTATTCACATTAAATACATTAAAAGTCATCATTGGAGGAGTTGTAGTAGCATCCGTTGGTACTTTATGCTTAACATTCCTTACTCCTAATTTAGAGCCTTTGGTGGGCCAAATTTATGCATATTTAATTAACCTAGGTATTACACTAGTAGTTGGTGGTGCCTTATATATATTTATCCTTATATTATTAAAAGAGAAATTAATAATGTCGATTATCCATAGACGCTCGCTTCCTTTTTAGTTTAGATAGTTTTGATTACGCTGCAACGATACGATCAGCAAATGTTGCCCAAGAGGCTTCGGCTTTATATTGATCAACTAAGCTAGCAGGAACTTTGATTGCTCCACTTGTAGCAGTAATCTTTGTGTTTGCGAATGCATCATCATTATCGATGGTGACCACTCTTAATTCATTCTTGATTACTAATTCTTCAAAATTAGCACAATCTTTGAATGCTTTTGAAGAGATATACCAAATATTTGCTTCTAAAGTAATGGATGAGATACCTGAACCAGCAAATAATTCAGAATTGAGTCTCTTTAATGAGTTTTGTGAAGAAACAGTAACGTTTGTTAATGAGGTACAACCATAGAATGCACCATTACCAACAGAACTAACTGTATTTGGCATGGTGAATGATGCTAATGCGGCACAATCTTTAAATGCAAATTTATCGATTGTAATCATTGTGGAGTTTGGTCCAATGTTAACCGCAGTTAAATGATTACATCCACTAAAAGCTTCTTCACCGATAGACTTAACAGAATCAGGTAATGTGATTTCAACTAAGTTAACGCAGCCAGCAAAAGTCTTATTTTGAATAGCGTTAACTTTGCTATTTAAAGTAATTGTTTCTAGGGCGGTATTGTTTTCAAATACGTTTGTACCTAGTGTAACTAAGTTAGCTGGGAGGGCGACATTATTTAAAGCAGTGCAACCATAGAAGGCACCAATATAGATTGATGTGAGATTATTGTTTTCAAAATCAATCGAAGCTAATTTTGTACAAGAATCAAATAATCTAGGTGCAACATATTTAAATGATTGTGTTTCGAGTTCAACTCTATAAGCATCATCAGCTACGTCTGAATAATCTACATCAAAGTTAACGTGTGTAATCGCGGTTGCTGCAAAAGCATATGAGTCTGTTGAAGAACTACATAATTGTTTAAGAGTAACTGGGAAACTTAATTCAGAAGTAGATGTTAAGTTATTACCTTCTGCGTCTACTAAGGTAATACCAACAAATGAAGAGTCATTTCTAAAGATTTCTTGGTCAAGACGAGTAATACCTTGAATACTATCTGTCTTAGTTACATTACGTTGATTATCAACATTATTTTTATAAGTTTTTGTTAAGTTGTTATAAACATAAACTCTTTCTAATTTGGTGTTATTAGCGAATGCTGAACTATTAATTGTTTCAACATTGAATGGCACTCTAAATTCTTCGATTGCAGTTTCTTTAAATGCACTGCCACCGATAGAGCCAACCATGGATTTGTCGACATCATATTCTTTTTCGTTAAATTCAACTTCTTTTAAGGCAATGCAGCCAGAGAATAAAGATGAAGGAATAGTGTCTAATCCATAAGGCATAACAACCTTAGTGATTTTTTTATCGTTTTGGAAAGCACCACTACCAATGGTTTTTAAATCTGTTGGTAATTCAAGTGTTCCGGTAATTGAAGTTCCTAAGAAAGCAAAATCTTTAATAGTTTCAATCGAATTAGGGAAATTGATGGTGTCTAATGAATAGCAACCTTCAAAGCTTGAAACACCAATGGTTTTAAGACCATTAGGAAGAACGACTTCTTCTAATCCAGTGCAATCTCTAAATAATTCATCTTTGATTTCATGGAATCCCTCAGGGATTTCTGCATAAACAAGGTTCTCTTGTTCTGCAAAAACGCCATCAGTTAAAGCAGATAAATTACCTAAAACGATGATATCACCAGTATGACCAGCGCTATATTCAGGTGATTCTTCGCTGGCGACAATAATGGAGTCAGGTTCCATGGAGCCATTATAAGTATAAAGTAATGTTCCAACGACAACCGCACCACTTGGTTGATTATCAATCCATTTAGTGCCATCAAATGCATCAGTACCGATTTCTACTAAATCACGAGGAGCATTAAATTTCTCTAAGTTCTCGCAATCTTTAAATGCATCTTTACCAATTCGAGTAACTGTATCAGGTAATTCGACAGAGACAAGAGCTGGAGTGTATTCAAATGCACTGTCAGCGATTTCAGTAACAGGATATCCATTTAATTTGTTAGGAATTCTTAAATGGTGAGGAATATTACCATCTGCTTTGATACTATCAATACGAACTGTTGGAGATTCTCCAGGTTCAAGGTCGTATCTATAGGAATAGTAATATAAGTCAATATTATTAAAATCAATAAAGACTAAGTTAATTAATAAGACATAAGCAGTTGTAATCGCTACTACTGCGGCGGCTAAGGCACTGAAAAGAATAATTAGTTTTTTCTTACGAGCTTTAGGAGATACTTCTACTGGTTTTTGTTCAATATATTCCATTATTTTTCTCCTTTCTTAGCCTTAGCAATAATTGCCTTATATTCAGCTAATTCACGTTTGTTACAACGGACATAGTGGTCTTTTTCAACTTCATAGAAGTCTGGAAGATCATCATATCTATATCCATGTGCCATTGGATTATATGTAACAATCTTTTTCTTCTTCTCGACTTGTGGGTCAGGAATAGGAACAGCACTTAAAAGTGATTTGGTGTATGGGTGAAGTGGCATTTCAAATAATCTATTCGCTGAAGTAAGTTCAACGAGTCTACCATCATAAATAACACCAATTCTATCACTGATATACTTAACGACACTTAAGTCGTGAGCGATAAATATAACAGTCATCTTATTTTCAATTTGGAATTCTTTGATTAAGTTAAGAACCTGCGCTCTAATTGAGACGTCAAGAGCACTGATAGGTTCATCAGCGATAATGACTTCAGGGTTCATAATCATACATCTAGCGATACCAATTCTTTGACGTTGACCACCACTAAATTCATGTGGGAAACGTTTTAAGTGTTCTGGTCTAAGACCAACACGTTGAATCATATCGTTAACTTTTCTTAATCTATCTTCCTCGTTATCGTAAAGATGGAACGCTCTTAAACCTTCAGAAATGATATAGTCAACATTTGCTCTATCATTTAAGGAAGCACTTGGATCTTGGAAGATCATTTGAATCTTAGTTTTGAGTTCTCTTTCACGAGCTCTACCGATATCACCACTGATGAGGTGGCCATTATATCTAATTTGGCCATCCATTGTAGGAACGATTCTCATAATTGAACGTCCTGCAGTGGTTTTACCTGAACCAGATTCACCAACAAGACCGAAGATTTCACCACGTTTAATGGCAAGG
>CACYJD010000115.1 GCA_902774655.1 uncultured Erysipelotrichaceae bacterium
AGCTTAACCAATTAAAAGAAATAGAAAACTATCCAGGTTTATCTAGACTTGAAGGACCTGAATTAATTCAAGATTTACAAAAACATATGGACTTACTTGATATCAAAGTAACTCAAGGTAAAGTCCAAACAATCCTTAAAAACCCAGATGGTTTTGAAGTTGTAAGTGATATTGATCAATATCAAACAAAAGCCGTTATTGTCGCGACTGGATTAGTAAATAAAGGGGAGAATATACCTGGAGAAAAAGAATTCCAAGGAAAAGGAGTCAGTTATTGCGCTACATGTGATGGTAATTTCTTTAAAGGAATGGATGTCGCAGTGTATGGAAATAACGATGTTGCTCTTGAAGAAACACTTTATTTATCCGGTGTTGTTTCTAGAGTGAAACTTGTCGTTAATAGTGATGAACTTAAAGGTGAGAAAGAAACAGTTGACGCTATTAAGAAAACTGAAAATATTGATGTTTATCTAAATTCCGTAGTTAAAGAAATTAAAGGTAACGATTGGTACGTTACAAGTGTTGTTATTGACACTAATGGAGAAGAGCAAGAAATCGAAGTTGCAGGTGTATTCCCATATGAGCAGGTTATCTAATGGTTAATGAAAAAATGGAGAGTAGTGTCGCAGGTTTATTTGTCGCAGGTGACGTAGTTAATAAGAGATTAAGACAACTAGTTACTGCTGCTAACGATGGGGCAATTGCTGCCCAAAACGCTCTTGATTATATAAAGAAAAATAAGTAGGTTTTGACGTGGAAAAAGAAATTTCATTTACCCAAGAAGTCAAAGAAGAGATTACATCTCAGTCTTTTTCCACGACTTATTTGAAATCACTTTTAGCGGCGTTTATTAAAATAAATGGGTCAATTAAGATTTCAAATAAGAGCACCAATTTAGTGCTTAGAACTGAGAACGCTAAGATAGCGAAATTCATGTATTCGAGTATCCAAAATATTTATGATGTTCAGTCTAGATTCTCTTACTCGAGAACAATGAATTTTCATAAAAGAACCACATATAGTGTCATTATTGAGACAAAAGTCTCAGAAATCCTAGATGATTTATGTATCGATTTATTTGATACAAAAATTAATAAAATTCACTCGAGCAATGATAAACGTATTGCGGGTTATTTATGCGGCTCTTTTTTAGCGAGCGGTTCAGTCAATTCTCCTGCTAATTCTAATTATCATTTAGAGGTTTCTGCAAATGATGAGAGCTACGCTAAATGGTTTATTAAGCTAGTCAATAAATATGAAGCAGTTGAGTTTAACCCTAAAGTTATAGCAAGAAGAAATCAGTTCGTTATTTATATCAAACGTAGTGATTTGATTTCTTCTTTCTTAGTTTTAATTGGAGCGACAGAAAGTGCACTTAACTTTGAATCCGTAAGAGTGGATAGAGAGTTATCCAATATTGAAAATAGATTATCTAATTTAGATGAAGCTAATTATAAAAAGACTAGTGATACCGCTAAGAAACAACTAGATGACATTACAGTAGTGGATGCTATTTTAGGTATTGAGCACTTAGATAATGAGAAACTTACTAACCTATGCCTACTAAGAATTCAAAATGAAGATGCATCTATGTCAGAACTTGCATCTCTCATGAGTGAGACAATGGGTTATCCAGTAAGTAGAAGTAATATTGCGCATATGTTTAATCGTATTCACGTTTTAGCGAATAAATTTAAAGGGGAAAGCGATGACAAGTAAAAGACAATTAGGGATGAGAATCCGTTATTTAAGAGAGCAATATGGCTATTCTCAATTAGATTTTGCAATTGAATGTGGGATTAACCGTAATTATCTATGTGATCTAGAAAGAGGAAAAAGAAATCCAACACTAGATATCTTAGAAAGAATCGCCCATGGATTTAATATTTCCTTAGAAGAATTATTCAAAGGAATCGAGAATATTCCTGGTGTATAAAAAAGAAAGCACTTACAAAATAGTTTACTATTTGTATTTGATAACAAATTAGATATAATAAATTCGGCAATTAAAAAAGGAGGACATAATAATATGTCAATTAAAGTTGCAATTAATGGCTTCGGTCGTATTGGTAGACTTGCCTTCAGACAAATGTTTGGTGCTAAAGGCTATGAAGTTGTTGCTATCAACGATCTTACAAGTCCAAAAATGCTCGCACACTTACTTAAATATGATTCAGCACAAGGTCGCTATGCATTAGCAGACAAAGTTACTTGCTCTGAAGAAGGTGCAGAAGAAGGCTGGATTGCAGTCGACGGTCATAAGATTAGAATCTATGCCGAAAAAGATGCAGTCAACTGCCCATGGAAAGCTCTTGATGTCGATGTCGTCTTAGAATGTACAGGTTTCTATACTTCTAAAGAAAAATCAATGGCTCACATCCAAGCCGGCGCAAAGAAAGTTGTTATCAGCGCTCCAGCAGGAAAAGATTTAAAGACAATTGTTTATAGTGTTAACGAAAAGACACTTGATAGCAGTGATCAAATCATCTCCGCAGCAAGCTGCACAACAAACTGCTTAGCCCCAATGGCAAAAGCACTTCATGAATATGCTCCAATTCAAAGCGGTATCATGACAACAGTTCACGCTTATACTGGTGACCAAATGCTTCTTGATGGACCACATAGAAAAGGTGACTTACGTAGAGCTAGAGCTGCTGCTTGCAGTATCGTTCCTAACTCCACCGGTGCCGCAAAAGCTATCGGTTTAGTTATCCCAGAACTCAATGGTAAACTCATTGGTAGTGCACAACGTGTTCCTACCCCAACAGGTTCTACCACAATCTTAGTCGCAGTTGTTAAAGGCAAAGATGTTACCAAAGAAGGTATCAACGCTGCTATGAAGGCTGCTGCAAGTGAATCCTTCGGTTATACTGAAGAAGAACTCGTTAGTAGTGATATCATCGGAATCACATATGGTTCATTATTTGATGCAACTCAAACAATGGTTACACATATTGCTGATGATTTATATCAAGTCCAAGTCGTTTCTTGGTACGATAACGAAAACTCTTATACTTCACAAATGGTTCGCACCATTAAATACTTCGCCGAATTAAAATAATTAATTCCGACTAAGTATAAGTGAAGTTAGATAATTTCACTTAAAAAGGCGTCCATTTTTGGGCGCCTTATTATAAATAAGGAGAAATATAATCATGTTAACAATTAATGATTTAAAAGATCTTAAAGGCAAACGTGTTTTAGTCAGAGTTGACTTCAACGTTCCTTTAAAAGATGGCGCTATTCGTGATGACAATAGAGTAAGAGCCGCTCTTCCAACCATCAAATATTTACTTGAAAAAGGTGCTAGAGTCATCCTCATGTCTCACTTAGGCAAAGTTAAACATAAAGAAGCCCCAGAAGTAGTCGAAGCACAAAAAGCTAAAAATAATATGGCAGTTGTCGCTCCTAGACTCGGTGAACTTTTAGGCCAAGAAGTTAAATTCAGTGGCGCAACTAGAGGCAAAGAACTCGAAGAACTCGCCAATGGCTTAAAAGATGGTGAAGTTTTACTCGTCCAAAATACCCGTTATGAAAAGGGTGAAGAAAAGAACGATCCAGAACTCGCTAAAGAATGGGCAAAAATCGCTGATGTATTCGTCATGGATGCATTCGGAAGTGCTCATAGAGCACACGCTTCCACCTATGGTGTTCCTGAAATCCTTAAAGGCGAAGGAAAACCTGTCGCATGTGGTTACTTAGTCGAAAAAGAAATCGCTAACTTAACTAGATGTGTTGATAGACCATATATTGCTGTTTTAGGTGGTTTTAAAGTTTCAGATAAGATTAAAGTTATCGATTCTTTACTTAAAAAATGTGACAAGATTCTTATCGGTGGTGCTATGGCATACACATTTAAGAAAGCTCTTGGTGCAGAAATCGGTTCTTCTCCAGTTGAACTCGATCAATTAGATTACGCAAAACGTTGCTATGAAGAAGCAAATGGTAGAATCCTTTTACCTCTTGATAGTGTTTGCACAGATGCCTTCGAAGGTTGGACAAAGAAAATAGTCACCGAAGGTGCTGACATTCCTGAAGGTTTCCAAGGAATGGATATCGGTCCAAAAACCCAAAAACTTTACCAAGATGAACTTAGCAAAGCTAAGATGATCTTCTGGAACGGACCAATGGGTGTCTTTGAACAAAAAGATTTCGCAGATGGTACAGTTGCCATTTGTAAAGCTGTTGCAGGCTTAAAAGATTGCTTCAGCGTTTGTGGAGGAGGAGATAGCGCCGCCGCAATTAAAGAATTTGGCTATAAAGATAGTTTCTCACATGTTTCCAC